>CADBNM010000086.1 GCA_902796055.1 Oscillospiraceae bacterium | reverse complement strand
TCTGCGGGCGTTTCGGCTGTTCCTATGGCGGCGCGCGTAAGCCAAAAGGTAGGTCAGGAGGAAAATCCCTCCAACTTCCTGCTTATGCATGCTATGGGACCAAATGTATCGGGCGTTATCGGCTCGGCAGTTGCGGCGGGCGTTTTAATCGCTTTCCTTTCAAAATAACAAATTCAATTAATTCAGGAGCGATGTTCAGTCGCTCCTGATTAGGCTCTCCCGCCAATAAATAGGAATAAGACCTTCATTAGCAAGAGTCTAAACGGAGAAAGAATTGATTACGGATTATATTACACTTCGCAAAAAGATAATTGAAAAAGAGTTTTCAAAACTAAATCCCGAGCAAAAAAAAGCCGTCTTTAAAACAGACGGCGCGTTACTTATTTTAGCAGGCGCAGGCTCGGGCAAAACCACTGTGCTTGTAAATCGCATAGCGAACCTCATTAAATACGGCAAGGCTTACGGCTCGGACTTTGTTCCGCCTTACATAAACGAGGAGCATATAGCGTTTTTAAATGACTATTATGAGGGCAAGACTAAAGACCACGCTATGGCTTCGCGCCTCTTGGCGGTAGACTCCGCACGCCCTTGGGAAGTAATTGCAATCACATTTACAAACAAGGCGGCAAACGAAATGAAGTCCCGCCTTGAATTTATACTGGGCGAAAGCGCTTCTGAAATCTGGGCTTCGACCTTCCATTCGGCTTGCACTAAAATTCTGCGCCGTTTCGGCGAAAATATAGGCTATTCCCGTTCTTTCACAATCTATGATACTTCGGATAGTGAAAAGGCCATGAAACAGGTGCAGCGTCAGCTTGATATTGATGATAAAATGCTTTCTTATAAGCTGATTTTAGCTGAAATATCAAAGGCTAAGGACTCTCTTGTTTCACCCGAGCAGTACGCAAAAAACGCCGAACACGATTTCAGGTTAAGAAAGATAGCGGCGGCATATAGGGCTTATCAAAACCTTCTTTTGAAAAGCGATGCTATGGATTTTGACGATATTATCTTCAATACCGTTAAGCTTTTCAAGGAATACCCCGAGGTTTTGGAGCATTATCAGCGTCAGTTCAGATATGTGCTTGTCGATGAATATCAGGACACTAACCACGCTCAGTATGTTTTAACCTCAATGCTTGCCGAGGGGCACGGCAATATCTGCGTTGTCGGCGACGATGACCAGTCGATTTACCGCTTCAGGGGAGCGACTGTTAGGAATATCCTTGAATTTGAAAAGGACTGGCAGGATACTGAGGTTATTCGCTTGGAGCAGAATTACCGCTCAAAAGAGAATATATTGAATGCGGCGAATTCCGTTATAAAGAACAACACCAAAAGAAAGGGCAAAAATCTTTGGAGCGAGCGGGGAAACGGGGAAAAAATTTGTGTTTATACCGCGTATTCCGAAAACGATGAAGCCGCTTTTATTGCCGACACCATTTTTGAAGATGTTGCAAAGGGAATGAAATACGGTGAGCACTCTGTGCTTTACCGCGCTTCCGCGTTGTCCGCACCTGTTGAGCGTGCGCTCGGCAGAAGCGGTATTGCCTATAAAGTGTTAAGCGGGCATCGCTTCTATGACAGAAAAGAAATAAAGGACGCTATGGCGTATTTAAATGTTGTCGCAAATAAGGATGATGATATTCGCCTTATGCGAATAATAAATGTACCCAAAAGAGGTATAGGAGAAACCACCGTGCGAAATGCCTATGAAATAGCGCAGGGGCTTGGAATGAGCATATTTGAGGTTATCAAGGAAGCCGAAAATTACCAAAAGTTATGCAGGAGTGCTGTAAAGCTAAAATCCTTTACAGATATGATTGAGCGCATAATAGAGTATAGAGAGACCGCGTCCCTTACGGATTTGCTCGATATTGTAATGCGTGAGAGCGGTTATAGAGATTCGCTTTACGCCGATGAAAAGAGCGAGGAAAGAATAGAGAACCTTGACCAGCTGAAATCCGAAATAATGCAGTATGTTGAGGACTCTGAGGAACCGACCTTGGAGGGCTTTTTGCAGGAGGTTGCGCTAAGCTCCGACCAAGACGAGCTTACCGAAGAGGATGACTATGTGCCGCTTATGACCATGCATGCCGCAAAGGGACTTGAATTTCCCGTGGTATTTATTATTGGTATGGAGGAGGGCGTTTTTCCGTCAAGGCAGTGTATGTTTGACCCGACTGAAGTTGAAGAGGAACGCCGCCTTGCATATGTAGGAATAACCAGAGCGAAGGACAGGCTGTATCTCACAAAAAGCTCCTCAAGAATGTTGTACGGCTCAACCAATTCCAACCGACCTTCAAGGTTTTTGAATGAAATTCCCGAAGAGTATCTTGAAAATACGGGACAGTTAAATTCAAATTCTTTATCTTCATTCTCAAAACCTGCCTATACGCCTAACACTAAAAGCAGTGTTTCTTCTTACAGCAAGCCGGCACAGTCGGATGCGCCTTCATTTAAAGCGGGCGATAGGGTAAAGCATAAAACATTCGGTGAAGGTATGGTAATCAGCGCCGAGAATATCGGAAGCGATGTGCTTATGGAAATTGCTTTTGATAAAGTCGGCACCAAAAAACTTATGGCTAAATTCGCCCGCCTTACAAAAATCTAAAATGCAAAATCAAAAGCAGGCTTAGGGTGTCCCTTTGCCTGCTTTTTTCGTAGGGGTCGATGCCTTTCATCAACCCGCTATCCGCACATCGTGCGGATTTCATCTTGCGAAGCAAGATTTCATTGAAAAAGGCATAGCCTTTTTACTCGTTCAACATTTTATAAATATCGCTTTTTTTGATTTTTGTTTCTTTTGCCGCCGCTTTTGCCGCTTCGTTAGTGCTTAATCCGTCGTTTATAAATCCTCTTGCCATCTCTACCGCGTTTTCGAGCGTAAACTCATTTTCTTCTTCGCTTTTTCCTTCGATTATAAGCACCATTTCGCCTTTCAAATGTCCGTCCGCATACTTTTCGGAAGCCTCTTTTAAATCGGTTCTTATAACTTCTTCGTGAATTTTTGTAAGTTCTCTTACTATCGCGATTTTCCTGTCGCCGAGGCACTCATATAAATCTTTTAAAGTTCTTGCCAATTTGTGCGGAGCTTCGTAAAAAATGATTGTTCTTTTTTCGTCTTTTATGCTTTCAAGGTGTTCTTTTCGGCTCTTATTTGAAACGCTTAAAAAGCCCTCAAAGGTAAATCTGCCCGAGGGCATACCGCTTATAGCAAGCGCACTCGCAAAGGCAACGGGGCCCGGAACGCAGTTGATTTTTATGCCTTTCTCGTGGCATAACGCCGCTAAATCCTCGCCCGGGTCGGAGATTGCCGGCATACCGGCGTCGGTTACAAGTGCGCAGCTTTCGCCCGCTAAAATCCGCTCGCAGATTACTTCTCCGCGCTCTCTTTTGTTGTGCTCATAATAGCTCACCATAGGCTTTTTTAAACCTAAATGGTTTAATATTTTTAATGTTACTCTTGTGTCCTCGGCGGCTATAAAATCCACGCTTTCAAGCGTTTGAGCCGCTCTCGGGGAGAGGTCGCCGAGGTTGCCTATCGGCGTTCCTACAATAAAAAGTTCTCCGCTCATGATTTTCCGTAATCTCCGTAAATCTTTAACATTTCTTTGCTCCAGGAGCCGTCCTCGTTTCTTACAATGAGTTCAGGCTCGATTTTTAAGCCTTTGTTCGCGCCTTTTCTGCCTTCAATGAGCATAAGCCAAGGCGCTCTGCCGGGCTTGCTTGAAACAAATCTTAAGCGTTTGGGTTCTATGTTAGCCCTTCGCATTTCGCACAGTATTTCGGTTATCATTTCGGGCTTTTGGCAAAGGCAGAGCCTGCCGCCGAACTTAAGCAACTTGTCTGTGCAAACCATAATGTCTTTCGTTGTGCAACTAAGCATATGCCTTGCGATTTCGTGGCTGCCGTCAGCACTGCGAAGCCCGCTGTTAAGCGGTTTGTAGGGCGGATTCATTGAAACGAGCGAGTAAGAGTAAAGCTCGTTCGAGTGCTTTTCAATCTCTCTTAAATCGCAGTTTATAACCTCGATTTTTTCTTGGAAACTGTTTTGTTCTATGCTTTTTTTAATAAGCTCGGCGGCATTTTCCTGAATTTCCACTGCCGTCGTTTTGCCTTTTCTTTCGTATCTTGCCCATAGAAACGGAATAATACCGCAGCCCGAGCCCAAGTCCGCCGCTTTGTCGGTTTTTTTAATTTTGCAGAAATCGGCAAGCAAAATAGCGTCCGTTGTAAAGCAGTGTTGCTTAGAGGTGTATATATTAACGCCGCAGCCGATTGATTCCAATTTTACATTCTCATTATTCATATTTTCAATTATACAATAGAATGTTAACAAATTAAAGGTTTATTTTTTCATTCATTTATGTTAGAATAAATTGAATTACTATGTATAGGAGAAAATATGTTTACACAAGCAGCAATAAAGAGAAAGTCCGTGCGCTCATATTCCTCGCAGAAGTTCAGCGATGAAACAAAACTTGAAATAGCGCAAGCAATAAAGGAATTAACGCCGCTTTACGATGACGCCGTAACTAATTTTAAGCTCGTTCCCGAAAACTTAATTCACGGTGAAGTAAAGGGCAGAGCGGTTAAAGCTCCTTACTACATCATCATTTCCGCCGATAAGGCTGACGGCTATCTTGAAAACGCAGGCTATATGGCTGAGCAGTTGGTAATATGGCTTACCGAAAAGGGAATAGGCTCGTGCTACTGCGGAATGGTAAAGCCGCGTGAAGTCAATGATATTGAGGGCGAATACTGCATAACGCTTGCTTTGGGCTATCCTGCCGAAAAGGAAAGCTTCAGGCAAAGTGAGGAAGAATTTAAGCGTAAGTCTTTGGAAGACTATCTTATAGGCGATAAGGAAAATGATTTTTTAGAGCCTTTTATCCGTTATGCGCGCCTTGCGCCGAGCGCAGTTAACAAGCAGCCCGCCGTTTATGAAATGAACGGAGCAGGTATTGTTGCTTATCGCCGCAAGCCCGGTAAAATTTTAAATCTCGAAAAAATGCAGAGAATTGATATGGGAATTTCTCTTTCTCATATTTTTATGTATGCAAAAGAAAACGGCTTGCATGTCGATTATTATAAAGATAATGTTACACCTAAGGATAAGCTGATTTATTTTATCAGTCTTAATATAATGGAGGAAATTGAAGATGAATAAAGTTTTAAAAAGCGCTCTTTGTTTGTTGCTCGCAGCTGTGATGCTTTTCGGTATAGCTTCCTGCAGCAAAAAGAAAACAAGCTTGGATTTAAGCCTTTTTCCGCTTGTTTATGCCGATGAAAACGGCTTGCAGGCAATAGGTGAGGGCGAAAAAGAGCCTAAGCTTATTACTAAAAACTTTTATACCTATTTAAATTCCGAAAACAAGGTTCAGGCGGCTTCGGACGGTAATGTCTATTTTATCGAAACCGAGAACAGAAAAACAACCATCGGTGATTTATACTCTTACTCCGTTACCGAAAAGAATGAGAAAAAGCGCAAAAAGCTCGTCCATTCGGGTACTTACAGCTATAAGGTAAGTCACGACGCTTCCTGCATCCTCATTAACGACGGTTCGGGCAATCTTTTTAAATATGATAAAAAGCTCGATAAAAAGAACGAATATTCTTATATTCAATCCTCGGGCGTCAGCAGTGTTATTGATATTTCCGCAGACGGTAAGTATGTCCTTTATTCTCAGGTTTTAAAGGGCACGAATTACCAGTGCTTAACTATTGCAAAAACTGATTTTAAAACAAACGATAAGCTTGAAAAGCTATCCGTTAAAGAACGCTTGGCAAATAAGGATATAAATAAAGCTCCCGTGATTATTTCGCGTTATTTCCGCCATTATATCGGTGCGTCCGATGATTTGTCGGCTGTTTATTTTTCAACAGGCAAGGTAACGACAGGCGGTAAGAGCCATTCAAATCTCTATATTTTCAGTAATTATAAGGAAGTCAAGAAATTAGCTACGGATGAATATGAAACTTATTTTGTAAATAACAGCGGCGAGTTGCTTTATTCCGTTTCCGCTTCAAATGTTAAAAAGCTTTCCGACCTTATTGTGGATAAAAATGCGGCGGCAGATAAGAAGCTTAATCTCAAAAAGGCCGATAAAAAGCAAGTTAAAGCCAAAAAGGATAGAGACAATACAAGAAAACTGATAAATAACTATCTTAAGAGCATAAGCACAACCTATTTCTATAAAGTTTCGAAATCCTCAAAGGAAGCAGAGCTTGTAAAAGAAATCTCCGGTCAAATCCGAGTAAAGGGAATTGACGCCGATACCTTTGTAACTATTGTATATGCTACCGATTATAATTTTGCGGCAGCTAAGAAGATAGATATAAATAAGGTTAAAACGGTTTATACTCTTTTTGAAAAAATCAAATCCAAAAAGCTTTACGGCATTACTCCTAAGGCGGTATTCGAGCTAAAGTCGAAAAAGGGTATGGACTATAACAACTCGGATTGCTTCGTAGATTATAAAAACAATAAAGTTAATTTTATTGCAAACTTCAACTATTTGGCAAAGAAAGAATCCGACAAATCAGGAACCCTTTATTCGGTTAGTTATACCGGTGAAGAGTTTGGCAAACCCGAAAAGATTTCCGACGGTGCCGCCCAGGTTGCGCACTTCATTTCCGATAAGGATTATTACTTTGTAACGGCAGCAAATGTGCTTGTTAAAAACAATGTCAAAAAAGCTGTTTTAAAGAACTACGGCTTCTCTTCAAGCAATCCCGAAGTGCCTATAGTTTTCACAAGCGTTCCCACAGGCAAAAAGAATAAATACGGTCTGGATGTCACTGTGAATAAAGCATATATGATAAATGGCGGAAAGCCTGTATCTATAGGAAAAATCTATGAGAATAAGGACATTGTAACCAAGGATAATATGTTTGCTTTTTACACCGATTTTGATTATAAAACTTCAAGCGGTGCGGTTACTCTTTTCAGCGGAAAAGAGCTTGTAAACCTTGGCAAAAAAGTCGGTTTTATTTATTCATTTTAAATTGAGCAATCATTAATATGTACAAAAAAGCCGGGGATTTTATCCTCGGTTTTTTGTATTAATTTTTTACATTTTCGAACATTGTAAAATTGAAACACTAAGTTAACTAATTTGTTAAATAAGCCGAAAAACACTTTAAAAATTTAGGCATTTTACCAAAGTTATAAAACATATTGTATTTTTTGACTTTTAATGCTATAATTATTATAAGAAAATAGCATTTCTATAACCAGCAAAATATCTAAGGAGGTATTTTTTATGAAGAAATTGACAAGAGTATTGTTGTCCGTGCTCCTTGTTCTCGTTTTAGGCGTAACCACCTGTTTGTTCACAGGCGTGTTCTCGTCGGCGCAGGCGGTTGCAACCGGTGTATCGGTTAACTTTGCCGGCGTGGATAAAGAGGACTGGGTAGTTCTTAACGGAACTACAATCCAGGATTCGGACTTTAAAGTAACAGTATCCAACGGGGGAGACAAAGATATTGTTATTACCGACCTTTCTCACACCGGTATTAACATCACCTTCGCAAACTTCACAGAGGGTATGACAATTAAAGCCGGCAAAGAATTCTCGTTCGGTATTGCGGGTGAAACAAACAATAATTCCGTATTTACCGCAACTGTAACTTACCACCTTAAGAATTATCCGGATGCTACCTCCGAAACAGCAACCGCTTATATCTATTGCACTTCCACCGACTATGTAACAGGTCACAGCGAAGCGTTTATGGAGGGTTCAACCGGTCATTGGGGCATGAAAGCCGGTCTTAATCTCTATCCGGTAGTTGATTCTTCTTATACAACAAATGTTGTATCAAGAAAACAGGGCAAAATGCTTAATTTCATTTCTAACCCGATTTATAATGATGTTCATGACCCGCATACAACTACCACCATTTATGTTGATAAATCTCATTACAGCACTTGGAATGCTTTGGGTTTGACTTTCAGTTTCAACAGTATGGTATTTGATGAAAAAGGTAATATCCGTGAATATGTTAAACTCCATGGTCTTGATTTAACTCTTAAAGACTCCACAACAATGGATATGTCCTTTAACGGCTACAGTGCGACCACAAAGCCCGACCAAGGCAGTGCCACTGTTTCCTCTTCTTTTGACGGTAGCGAAGGCTTCTTCCTGCAGGCTCATAACGAGGAACTGACAAGCACGCCGTTCTCTGGCGATATTCCCGATGAAGCTGTATCGCACATTGTTCTTAAACTGACTGGTAACGGCACCGCTGTTGCGGGTTGGGTACCGGCAGGTGCAGGCAGTGCTGTTACTGCTGATTTTGAAGCAAATTGGAACATCACGGTTTATAATAACAACAAAGCGGCTCTCCGTTCAAAGCTTACAGAGCTTGCAGAGCTTGGACTTAATAAAGCTTCCTACAGCGGCGGCTGGGATGACTATGAAAACGCTCTTAAATCTGCTTATCAGACTCTCGGCACAATCAAGGTTACAGCTAATAATGTTCAGACAGCACTTACCAATGTAACCAACGCTTATAACAATCTTGTTAAAGCGTCTAATAACTACAGATACGCTGTTGTTATCACCAACCATTATTATTACACAGGTAAGGACGATTCCAATCCCGTTGCAATGAATCCTTATCCTACCTATGATATGAAGGTGGTTAACGGCTCGACTTATATTCCCGAGCATCTTACAAACGGCGATTATTCAAAACCGATAAACAGAAGTCAGCTGGTAACCTCTAAGAAGATTGAGGTTGATGCAAGCTCCAATTATACAACTGTAATAAACCAGTATTATTGGTATGTAAATGACACAAGCCTGAAGGCATTGATTAAGGAATTTGATAATAAACCCACAACTGACACGCAGGGAAATCTGCTGTATAAAGAAGAAAGCTGGAATGCATATGCAGCTGCTGTTCAGGCAGGGCGTGACATTCAAACAAGAGCCGATACCTTCCAGGTTGATGTTGACAATGCTTGTGAAGCTATAATCGAAGCAAGGGATGCTCTTGAAAGAGAAAATGTTGATACTTTGTGGTTAGCAGAAGGTATTGACTGGGCTTCACAGATTCTTGATAATGAGTATATTTACGGTGATTATGAGTACGGCTGGGACAGCGATGAATTGTTCGGCACTTCATATTCACTTGAGCTCTTGAATGAACTTGAGGATGCTTACGACGAAGCAAACGAAGTTCTTTCGGATGAAAATTATACCAAACCTCAGGCAGATGCAGCAGCACAGTCCCTTTGGAATGCTATTTATAATCTCTGCGTAGCAGATAACCGCGGTTTGCTTACCGAAAGCAATAAGCGCCACGCTGATGTTGAACAGTACGGTTACTATAATGGTCCATTTGACCATCCTTCGGATCCGATGGGCTTGAAACCGCTCTTTAACGATATTATTGATAATACCTCCGGCAATTATCAGCTTAATGAAGAGGACTTTACTCCCGAATCATGGTATGCGCTTCAGGATGCACTTTACGGCAACTGGGAAATCGGTTGGTATGAGTGTGCTACAACCGAAGAGCCTTATGCGGCAAATAATGATTATGGCGAGCTTAGCGTACCTGCTTATTCGATGATTAATAACATTTACTTCCTTGCTAAGCAGGATGATTACAATGCTTGCCGTGACAATCTTCTCGCCAAGGTTAATGCTCTTGAATATGTGCTTGAATTCTCAGACCTCGAGGCACTTGTAGGCAGCGTTTCCGAGTATGATTTGGATAATTATACTCCTTCGACTGCTCAGGCGTTTAATACCGAACTTCAAAAAGCGGTAGCAATGCTTGAAAGACTCGCCGAGCCGCAGTGTTACGGTGATGAAGATGCTGTTTCTCAGGCTCAGATTAACGCACAGGTTGAGGCACTTCAGGCTGCCGAAGCAGCACTTGTTCTTAAGCCTGCGCTTGGTGTTAATGATGCCGCTGCACAAAGCGTTGAAATTAACGAAGAAAACGGTTATATCTACGGCGAAGTAGCCGGCAAGACCGTTAAGCAGGTTGTTGAAGAAGACCTTAAAATCATTAACGATTCAGAGGACGCTTATATCAAAGTATTTGATAAGAACGACAGACAAATCGCAAGAAACGCTAAAATCGGCACAGGCTATAGAATTGAGCTTTATGTTGATGATGACCTTTGCGAAAGCCATCAGGTAGTAGTTGTCGGCGATGTTAACGGTGACGCCAACATTAATATTGACGACTTTAATGCTGTATATGATTATGCGGGCGATAGCGCGGCTAATCCGCTTGTAGGTCCGTTCTTGGTTGCAGCAGACCTTAATGGCGACAGTATTGTTGACCTTTGCGACGCAGCAATGCTCTTATAATCAAATTAACGATTAAGCATTAATTAATTAATTAAACCGCGGTTGGTTTTCCAACCGCGGTCAGCTTGTAGACAAAGTATTTGTCTACAAGCTGGCAGAGGTTGAAAAAGTGAGATAAAATCCGCCAACTGAAACGCTGAGGCGTATGCAGATACTCCAAGTTTCAGTTGGCGGAAGTGCAAAACCGCTGAAACT
>CADBNM010000085.1 GCA_902796055.1 Oscillospiraceae bacterium | reverse complement strand
CTTCTTGGCATTTTGCCATTTAGCGCAGCGGCAAAGAGTACAATTAACGAAGTGAAAATAAATGTAACAAGACCTGCCGGCGGCGGTGCTTACGGATACATTCCGACAATACCCGATGAATACGCTTCAATGTATAGTATAAGCAAGTGGTCATGGTATAATGAAACTACTGCCAAAAGTATGGTTAGTACAGATTATACCAATAAGTACGACAGTTATTCGATAACGCTTGTTTTGAATTCAGGCGCTGAATATAATTTTGCAAACAACGGCATAAAGCATACTTTTTCGGTTGTTGATGAACTTGCTGAAGCCGGTAAGTATTCAACAAGTATAACAAGAGCCGAGAGCGCCTCTCTCGGTGATGGAGCAGTTGTTAAGATTACTTTTCCTGCCAACAAAAAAGCGTTCTCGAATATTACTTTAAATTATATTCCGACCGTTCAGGAAAATTATGCGGTTTCTTATAATTATTCTGTCAGCTCGGGTAGCATAAACAAACTGCTTGATTATGATAACGGCACAACCGTAAAAAACGGCGTTATGTGGGAAGACATAAGCGATATTAACAATATAAAGCTTATGAAAGCTGGCGATAAATTCATCGGCACTCATACCTACAGAATAACATTTTATGTTAAGGCTTACGATGAATATGAATATGATTATAATAACGGCAAGGTTATTGTGAATAATTCAAATAACAATGTTGTTGAAGCACTGGATTTGGATTACGAGGGCTATGCAACCCGCCTTAAAATTACTTATGTTTATCCTGTTCCCGCCCACAGAAGTCATTTTTGGGAAACAACCCGTATTGTGCCGGCAACAACGCAGTCGGACGGTGTAAAGGATATGCAGTGCAGTGTTTGCGGAGCGTGCGTTGAGAACCAGGTTATACCCTGTATCACTTTCTATCAGCCTTCAACCGAGTATTTTATATATACAAAAAATCCGTATCACAAATTACCCTTGTCAATAGAATCAAAGGATACTAATAAGTATTATTATCTTAAATACGGCAAGGATTATGATGTGGTATTTAAAGATAACGGCGAAAGTATTTATGATCCCTCTTATCCCACTTTAAAGAAGCTTCCTTTGGGAACATATGATTATCAGGTAAGGTTCAAGGGCGATTTCGGCGGTGTTGTAAACAGAAAGTTTACTGTCGCTTTAGGCGCTCCGAGAATGACTTACTCTGCAAGCACAACAACCATAAAGTTTAGTTGGAAGAGCATAGAAGGCGCAACCTTCTACCGCGTTTTCCAAAAGAATTTAAAAACAGGCAAAGTGACTTGCGTTGCCAAGAAAGTTACAGGCACTTCATTTGTTGTGAAAAATAAAACTGCCGGCACAAAGTATTCTTATGCCGTTCGCGCTTACAGGACAACCAGAACGGGTAAGACTTATTGCAGCGGTTATTCGTTTGAAAATGTATACACACGCTGTGTGGCACCTACAGTTAAAGCCAAGGTTTCGGGCAATAAGGTTAAACTTTACTGGACTCCCATCAAGGGCGCAAGAAGTTATACCGTATATAAGTATAACGGCGGCAAGGAAGTTTATGAGCAGTTTAAAACTCCGGTTAAAACAAGGTCTATGACCTTTATTGCGGTAAAAGGTAAGTTTTACTTTAAGGTTGCCGCAAACGGTCAAAATGGCAGAACCGGCGAATTCTCAAAGCCCATAAAGGTAATGGTAAAATAAGCCTAAGCTTAAAAATATAAGTAATATGGCAATTTAAAAATCCCCGCAGCTGCGGGGATTTTTAAGGTTGGAATAATTATTAATTTTGTTTCGTTTCTTCTTTTATATATTTTTCAATTCCCGACACAAATATTTTTGCTTTTTCAAACGACTCAGTGGCTATTTGAAGATTGAACTGAATGGTTATATTATAATCGCTGTCTTCTCTTAATACTTTAAGCTCTTCAATTATATCCGAAAGAGATTCCGAAAGAAGGTGTGTTTTAATATATTCTCTTCTAAAGTATGACAATGTTCCGCTGTGCTTTTTTGAATCATATCCGCTCAGTGCTTCAAGAGCCTTGAGCGAATGAAACGCAGCGTAATATGAGCGGTTGATTGCAGTTGCGTAATCGCCTATGTTAATGTGCTCGGGAATGAATGAAAGAAGTTGTTTTGCTTTCTCTAATTGCATATTAGCAATATCAATATATTCTTTATCAGGCAACCTTAATTCCCTCCTTTTGAACATTTACATAATATTGAAGATGATTTTTAAACCTTTCAAAACTTTCCGTATCTGCAACAGAAACAGAAACCGTAACATCATGTTCAACAGATAGGCGGCTTGTGAACTTTGTGAATATTGTAAGATAGTTTATAAGTTCGGCACTTGTACACTTAATGCGAACCATAATATCTATATCCGATTCATCATCGTAATCTCCGCGGGCATATGAGCCGTAAAGAATAACAGCGTCTAACTTGTCGCCGAGAATGCGCTTTGCTTCTTCGGCAACCGATGATGTAATAATATCAAGTTGGTTTTTCGTACACATAAGCGCACCTCCTTTAATTATTATACATTTAATATAAAAAATAATCAAGAAAAGCTGTTATTGCTATTTACCTGATCGGGTGCGGGTGTCCCGCCCTTCATATTGGCGTAGCCAATATTTCATACACGAAGTGTATTTCATATCCGAAGGATATTTCATTCGCCAACGGCGAATTTCATTGAAAATAGCTCTGCTATTTTCCAATCCACATCTCTTCCCACTTGTGTCCGCTTATTTCTTCGCAAATCTTCTTTTCGTTTTCTTCAAGGCTCACAGAGCCTTTTTCTTTTTTCTCGTTTATAGCACCTAAAATAAGGGCGTGGTCGTCCTTTTTCATCTTATATTTATAAGCTGCGACTATCGAGAAGGAAATGAAGATAATCGGCAGTATCGCATAGGTAAAGCGTACGCCGAAAATAGCCTTGGGCGTATTAACCGCCGCATTGGGATTGAAGCCGAAAGCGGAGAGAATGAAGCCCGTAAACGCCGCTGAAAGACCGCTGATTATTTTCTTTATAAGAGTTGAAAAGGTGGCGATTTTACCCTCGCGGCGTTCGCCTGAAATCATTTCGTCAACATCGGTGATGTCGGGGAAAATGTTGCCCGTAACGGAATTCACTCCCGCAAGACCGAAGTTGTAGAAAATATAAACCATAATGAGAATGAACGCAGGAGAGCCCGATTTTACAAAGAAAGAAAGCACGAGCGCGACTATAATAAACGGCAGCTCTATTTTTGCGGGAGCCTGCTTGCTCAGGTTTACGCTTATAACATAATTAAGCGGGAAGCCCGCCGCTTCGCCCGCTTGCGCTATAAATGTGGTTATAGTGTAAAGCCCTACCATTCCCGCAACATTGTCGAGGAAATAATAGGAGGTGTTGGAAATAAAGTTAAGCGCAAGGCAGTTGAATAAAGACAGTGCAAAATACTGCTTAAATGCTCTCGATGACCAAATGGATTTGTATTCGCTTACAAACTCTTTGAATGAGAATTTCGGGAAAACCTCGTCCTTTGAGCTCGGCTCCTTTGTGCCGAAAAAGGTTGCAAGCAGCGGCAGCGAGAAAAACAGGCATAACACAAGCCCCATAATCATAAATCTGCCCTTGAACGAAGGGTTAAATTGCGGTGTGTTGCCGAGCGCCGAGAGCGCATTTTGGAACACATTTTTGCCTGATTTTGCAGTGTAACTGAGTATTAAAGTCGCAATAAGAAAAGAGCCCTCGGTGCCTATAGCGTCAATAATCGTTTTAACCGAGTTGTACTGAGTTCTCAGGTTGTACTTCGGCGCAAGCACGGGGAGCATTGCCGTGTGCGGCACGATTACAACGGTATATGCCGTTGAAAAGAGCATATACATCCCTGTAAAATATATCATTTTAATAGTGTTGTGAGCGTTAGAAATACCGAAGGAATACCACATTCCGAAATAGGTGAGAGCAACGGGAATAAGGCCAATAATGAGATAAGGTCTGTGCCTGCCGAGCTTTGAGCGGGTACGGTCGGTTATAATGCCCATAGCGGGGTCGGTTACAGCGTCGCAAAGCTTTGCAAAGAGCGCAACTATACCCGCCTGTGCGGGAGTTAAGCCCTCAACCTTGGTTAAAAACGGAATGAGGAAAAGCCCGATTATGTAAAACGAGCCGTTGCCTAAAAAAACTGCCCAGTTGTAATTAATCATAGTGGGAAGAGCCGATTTAAAATCAGCGTCAAAACCCAAAAAAATTAAAATTTTAGAGCCGAAAGAACCGCCCTTCTTTTCTTCCATTTTTTCTCCTACATTATGTTCGCTACTATAAACGGGTACTTGCCGAAAGCTTCGTGCATACTTCTGAAGTGATATTCGCAGTCCCTGTTATTGTATCTGTTGTAAACGGTTATTTCGCCGTTTTCATCAACGCTGTACGCAACGGTGTGAATGGACGACGCCATTACTCTTTTAGTCCAGAAAGAGACCGTGCCGTAATTGCTCTTTGCACCCTCCGATAAAAACTGCGCTTTGCTTGTGATGGTTTTAACGGGTATGGAGTGCTTTTTATAATAGTGCTTTAGAGTATAAACATTAGTGCCGAAAAAGCCTAAAAGCAAGTGTCCGTAAGGGTATATCTCACGGCAGATGTCGCATAGCTTTTCCGGCTTGCCGTAAAGCTTTAAAAGATTATAGACCGCAATTATCTCACAGCCGCACCAGCCGAAAGAAAATGCGCCGTATTTGTACCTTTTAACCGCGCCCATGCCCTGACCGTTTATAAGCCCGTCGGGCAGGCACTTTTCATACATCAAATTGTTTTTGTAGTTAAGCTTATTTACTAACATCACATCACCTTTTTAATAACCGTGTTTCTTTTTTCGGGTTTGGTTTCCGAGTAGGATATAGCCGATATAAACTTCCTTTCCGCGCTGTCTAAGGTGCTTTCATCATTTGTATAAAGCGTCGCTATAACTTCGCCCGATTTTACAAAGTCGCCCGTCTTTTTGTTCAGGATAATTCCTGCCGAGAAGTCGATTTTATCGTCCGCTTTCGTTCTGCCTGCGCCGAGCAGCGAGGCGCAAATGCCGATATCCTCAGTTTGCATATGAGAAATATAACCGTCTTTTTTTGCTCTTATTTGGCTAGCATATTTTGCCTGCGGGAATTTTTCGGGATTGTCGATGTAGCTTACATCGCCTCCCTGAGCTGCGACAAATTCCTTGAATTTCTCAAAAGCCGAGCCGTCAGCCACTGCACCTTTAACAAGTGTTAGCGCTTCTTCGGGGTCTGCGCCCTTTGCAAGCGACACCATATTCGCCGCAATAGCGAAGGACTCTTCCTTTAAGTCCTCGGGGCCGCCGCCCTTTAAAACTTCTATAACTTCTTTTATTTCAAGGCTGTTGCCTATGTAATTGCCCAAGGGCTTATCCATATCGGTAATTAGCGCAACAATATTTCTGCCTGCTCCCTTGCCGATTTTTACCATTTTTTCGGCGAGAGCTATGCTGTCGGGTAGCTTTTTCATAAATGCACCCGAGCCTGTTTTAACATCTAAAACTATGTTTTTTGCGCCCGAAGCCAATTTCTTGCTCATTATTGAGGAAGCTATAAGCCCAATCGAATTCACGGTTGCGGTAACATCTCTGAGCGCATATAGCTTTTTATCCGCAGGCACAAGATTTTTGCTTTGACCGATAATCGCTATGCCGATGTTGTTTACCTGATTTATGAAAGCCTCTCGGGAGAGGGTGGTTGAAAAGCCTTTAATGCTTTCCAATTTGTCGATGGTTCCGCCTGTGTGCCCTAAGCCTCTGCCGCTCATTTTAGCGATTTTAACGCCGAGAGCCGCCGCTATGGGCGCGGCAATCAGCGAGGTTTTATCTCCCACGCCGCCTGTTGAATGCTTGTCGGCAACATCGCCCTTTATTCCGCTTAAATCTGCGGTTTCGCCGCTGTGCGCCATATCGAGAGTGAGCTCAAGCGTTTCTTTCTCGCTCATACCCCTGAAAAATATTCCCATTAAAAGAGCGCTTATCTGGTAGTCGGGAATTGAGCCGTCAGTGACTCCCTTAACCACAAACGATATTTCGTCTTTCGTCAACTCGCCGCCGTCGCGTTTTTTCTCTATAATGTCATACATTCTCATTTCATTTCACCAAAAGCCTCGGGCATAAGCTCACCCAAGGAGTACTCTTTAAATTCGCTTTCGCTTTTCGCAGTGATTATTTTAAAATCGCCGTCGCAAAACTCAGCCATCACTTGCCTGCAAATACCGCACGGCAGGCAAAAATCGCTGATTTGACCGTTCCTGCCGCCTATAATTAATATTTGTTTAAATTTCGTTTCGCCTTCGCTGAGGGCTTTAAAAAACGCCGTTCTCTCCGCACACATAGTAGCGCCGAAGGAGGCGTTTTCAATGTTAACGCCTGTGTAAATGCCATTTTCGCTCTCAAGCACCGCCGATACCTTGAAATCGCTGTAAGGCGCATAACAGTAGGCTAAACCCGTTTTCGCGATTGTAAAAAGTTCTTCTTTTTTCATATTATTCTTCCTATCAGGCTTTCGCCGTAAAAATTATTTTCTATGCCGAAATTATCCAAAAGTGTTTTTGCAATATATGAAAAAGCGTCGAGCGTGCCGAGGTTTACGGGCTTGATTTTTTCTCCCGCAAAGATTAGGGGCACGCGCTCTCTTGAATGGTCTGTGCTTTCGGTTGCAGGGTCGCAGCCGTGGTCGGCGGTGATGATTAACAGGTCGTCCTTACGCATTTTTTCCCTGAAAGAGGGAAGCCACTCGTCAAACTCCGAGAGCGCCTTCGCGTAGCCGTCAACATCGTTTCTGTGACCGTAAAGCATATCAAAATCCACAAGGTTGGTAAAGCAAAGCCCCGTAAAGTCCTTTTCGAGCGCTTTTAAAGTCAAATCCATTCCCTCGCTGTTTGAGTGAGTGAAAGAATAATCGCTGATTCCTCTGTGAGCGAAAATATCGTAAATTTTGCCTATGCTCAAAGTGTCAAAGCCGTTTTCCCCGAGCAAATCGAGCATGGTTTTTTCGGGCGGAGCGAGCGAAAAATCGTGCCTGTTCGCAGTTCTTACATACTCGCCGTTTTTCTTAATAAAAGGTCTTGCAATAACTCTGCCTACGGCATGTTCTCCCTTTAAAATTTCTCTTGCCTGTCTGCAATATTTATAAAGCTCTTCGGGCGGGATTATTTCTTCGTTTGCCGCAATTTGAAACACGGAGTCGGCAGAGGTGTATACAATCAGCGCGCCCGTGTTTGTGTGCTCGTCGCCGTAATCCTTAATAACCTGCGTACCGCTGTAGGGCTTGTTGCATATGACTTTTCTGCCGCACGCTTTTTCAAATTCTTTTATAACGCTTTCGGGGAAGCCCTCGGGATAGGTAGGGAGCGGATTTTCAGATATAAGCCCCGCTATTTCCCAGTGACCGATGGTAGTGTCCTTGCCCGCCGATTTTTCTGTGAGCGCGCCGAAAGCGCAGTCGGGACTGTCACAATCGGGCAAGGTAACGCCGTCTATATTAAACAGTCCGCACTGTTTAAGCTCAGGCAAATTAAAAAATTTGCTTTTAGAGCACGAAAGCAGGGTGTTTGAGCCTTCGTCGCCGAAGTCAGCGGCGTCGGGAGCGTTTCCTATGCCGAAGGAGTCAAGAACAATAATAAAAATTCTTTTAAAAATCATAATTTTTTAGCCGTTTCAAGCGCAAGGATTAACATTTCATCAAAGGTTTTTTCTCTTTCCTCGCTCGAGGTGCTTTCGCCTGTTAAAAGATGGTCGGATACCGTGCAAATCGCTATGGCGTTTTTCTTCGCCTGCGCCGCATACATATAGAGCGCCGCCGCTTCCATTTCGATAGAGAGCACATTCATATCAGCCCACTTTTTGTTCAATTCGTCCGTTTCGCCGTAAAAAGCGTCCGAGGACAAAATACCGCCCACATGGGTTTTGCTTTCAAGTCCGAGTTCAGCCGCCGCTTCCATCGTTTTCTTTAAAATTTCATAGGTGCATGTTGCGCTGAAATATCCGTTTAAATCAAACTGGTGCTGGAAACGGGAGGTCGTTGAAGCGCCGAGTCCTATAACGATATCTCTGATTTTAACGCCTTCGTTTATAGCGCCCGTCGAGCCTACGCGGATGATATTTTCCACATCATAAAAATTGAAAAGCTCGTAAGCGTAAATGCCGATGGAGGGCATACCCATACCCGAAGCCATAACGCTTACGGGCGTTCCTTTGTAGGTTCCCGTGTAGCCCTGAATACCCCTGACATTGTTTACAAGGCGGGCGTTATCGAGAAAATTCTCTGCAATATACTTTGCTCTGAGCGGGTCGCCGGGCATAAGGACGGTTTTTGCAAAGTCGCCTTTTTTTGCGCTGTTATGCGGTGTAGCCATCTTTTTCACCTCTCTTAACTATTTTTACAATTCTGCTTGTGCCGAGTCTTGAAGCGCCTGCCTCCAAAAACGCCTCGGCGTCCTCAAGCGAGGATATGCCGCCTGCCGCCTTGATTTTAAGCGGAGGGGTAATGTGTGCCGCGAAAAGCTTAACATCTTCGGTCGTTGCGCCGCCCGAGGAAAAGCCCGTGCTCGTTTTAATATAGTCCGCGCCGCTTGCGCTGACTATTTCGCACATTTTTATTTTTTCCTCCTCGCTCAAAAGGCAGGTTTCAATAATTACTTTAAGTATTTTGCCTTCGCATGCTGCTCTGACTTTTTTTATTTCATCAAGTACATAGGCGTAGTTTTTCTCTTTAAGCGCGCCTATATTTATTACCATATCTATTTCGTCCGCACCGTTTTCGAGCGCGTTTTCGCATTCGAAAACCTTTGCTTCGGCAGTCGAATAGCCTGTAGGGAAGCCGATAACGGTGCAAATTTTTATTTTGCCTTCCGCATATTGCGCCGCCCGCTTTACAAACGAAGCGGGTATACATACGCTTGCACAGTTAAATTTTATACCGTCGTCAATTATCGCTTTTATTTGTTCCCAAGTGCTCTCGGGAGCCAAAAGCGTGTGGTCGGTTGCGTTTAATATTTTTTTAGTATCCATAAGCTCTCCCTAAAAAGAATATTGATAAATAGATTATATAACAAAATAATAATAAAGTAAACTTTTAAATTACAGTAAAGTAAACTTTTAAATTACAGTTGCGTATTTATTTTTCTTATGATATAATAAACAATGATTTATAATGTTTTATGACAAATTTCTTTAGATTAAGGAGAAAAAATGAAAGAGAGAGAACAAGCAGGCATTTCGATAATGTTCGTTATAAATATACTCAAAAAAGGCTGGAGAATGATGATAGTTTTCCTGCTTTTAGGTGCTATTGCGGCTTATGCCGTTTCGACCTATATTATAGAGCCTGAGTATAGCTCGTATATCAGTTTGTATGTAACAAATAACAACACAATGTCTAACAGCTCGGTGTCCTCTACCGACCTTGCCGCCTCTCAACGGCTGGCGGACACATATATAGTTATTCTTGAGGACTCCATTGTTAAGGAGCAGGTCTGCAATAAACTGCACACTAAAGTAACACCCGGTCAGTTAACAGGTATGACTACTTTTTCAACCGTCAACGAAACCGAGGTTATTAAGATTACCGCTGTAACAAACGACCCTGAGCTTTCGGCTGAGATTTGTAATGTTTACGGTTCTATTGCGCCCGAGGTACTTCAAAGGGTTGTAAAAGCCGGTTCGGTTGAAACCATAGGCGAGGCGAGAGTTGCTTTAAGCCCCGTTTCTCCCAATGTTACAAAGAATACTCTTATCGGCGCGCTTGTAGGCGTTGCGGTTGCGGCAGGTATTGCAATTCTCAGAACACTGCTTGATAACACTGTTCAAAATGAGGATGAATTTAAGAGAATTATTGATGTTCCCGTTTGGGCAAGCATTCCCACCTTCGAGAAGGAGACGAGAAAGCGCGGCAAATCAAAGGGCTCCGACCCCGCGGCGCTGCGAAGAACGATTATCAACTCAAAAACGCCGTTCTCCATCACAGAGGCATACAAAAACGCGAGAACCTCAATGTCCTTCTCCGTTACAGATTCCTATGCGAAGGCTGTTGTTGTAACCTCCTGCGAACCTGACGCAGGTAAATCCACAACCGTTGCAAATATGGCTATGACTATGGCTAAAACAAATGCAAAAGTGCTTATTGTTGACGCCGACTTGCGTAAGCCTATTCAGCATAAATACTTTAAGATTGACAACTCAAAGGGTCTTTCGGGCGTACTTGCAGGTCACTATTCCGTAGGCTCATGCATTAAGGAGGTTGCGAAGAACCTTTACCTTATGCCCTCGGGTATTATCCCGCCGAACCCCTCCGAGCTTATGGCTTCAAGAAATATGTCTCAGCTTATTAAAGAGCTTAAGAATGTATACGATTATATCTTCTTCGACGCTCCGCCCGCTTCCGTTGTAACGGACGCTCTCGTGCTTGCTCCGAAGCTTGACGGTGTACTCTTCATCGTTCGTCAGCACCGCACGGATTACCCGAGTGTTGAAAAGACAATTGACGATATCAGAAGGCTTGACGGTAATGTGCTCGGCGTTATTATCACCGACGTTTCATCTTACAACAGGTACGGTTACGCTAAGTACAGAGCATATGACTACCATTACGGCGGCATTGCGAAGAAGAAGGATGACACTAAGGCGTCCCAGCGAAACAGCGCACCGCCTCAATCAAAACCCGCGCCCGACGATACGGCGAAGAAAGAATAAGAATGACTTGCTAAGAGCAAGTAAAAACGGCTGCCGAGAGGCAGCCGCTTTTAAGTAGGAAGTGAAGAGTGAGTGAAGAGTGGCGGCAACGCCCCCCGTTCAATGACAGCGAGGAAGTCAAACCATTTCAATTTGCGTAACTGACGCCGTGTCGCCGTCAACCTTGAATTTCACTTCATATTTATCAAAGCGCATACCGTAAACTCTGTCCTTATCGTTTTGGTAGGCAGGGCGGGGGTCGTTTGCGATTATGCTTTTAATTGCTGCAAGCGTTTTAGCGTCAAGCTTACGGGCGGCGTCACTTTCAATTTTAACATTTAAACCTTTGAATTCAACTGCGCTTTCAAAGCCGCAAACGGCGTCCGTGCGGCAATCCGCAGAAACATAGGGCTTTATGTCGTAAATCGGCGTGCCGTCAAGCATATCAACGCCCTGAACATAAATAACGGGTGCATTATTGCACTCGAGGTCAATTTTTTCAATTTTAAGCGAGGAGAGCCCGAGCCCGTTCGGTCTGAACGGAGAGCGGGTGGCAAAGACTCCCTTGCGTACATTTCCGCCAAGGCGCGGCGGGCGCACGGTCGGAGAAAACTCGCCGTATTTATTTTTGCTGAAGCCCCAGATAAGCCATAGGTGGGAAAATTCTTCAAGACCTCTCACCGCCTCTTTAGCGCGGTACTCCGGTTCGAAAACGATTTTTCCCGTTGCTTGTTCAACGAGCCCGCTCTGGCGCGGCACTCCGAATTTTTCGGGGAACTGAGTGTAGATAACGGCTATTTTTTTCATAAAAGCTCCTTAAATAATAAATTACCATAATATAATAGCAATCCTGATTTATTTTTTCAATAAGTATTGAAATTTTCTTTTAATGGCATTATAATATTGAGCGAGGTGAATTCAATGAAAGATAAAAAATTTTTAGTTGAACTGATAATTGCTATTGTACTTATGGCGGCTGTTGCCGTAATCGGCGCGGTGGTTGAAGCGCGCAGACCGATAAGCGGTGAAGCCAAGGAGCTTAAAATGTCGGTGACTTCCGCTTCGGGCAATATCGAGGACGATAAAGGCAACGATTCCGCAAAGGCGGCGTCAGTTAAGCCGAACGAGGCTATTGATATGGTTGCTTCCCTCAGCGAGGAGCAGCTCAGCCTGAAAAATAAGGACAAGTATTCGTTTATGATGAACAATACGGCTTTTACTATAGGCTCGGAAAAATATGTTCAGATTGTTGCCGCAATTAAAAAGGAAAACAAGGACGGCAGCATAAGCATTAACCCCGTTGCGAAGTATTATGTGAGCTTCGACGGTAAAAAAATCTTAAAAGAAAATCCCGATGTCAAAAACGAATATATCGAAATTAAAAAGTAGAATAAGTAAATAGAATAAAAAGAAAAATCCTTCACTCGAAGGATTTTTCTTTTTTTGTGCGGAGAATATGCGCCTATAAGCTGATGAAGGGCAAACCCTCAGCTTAATTCGCCTATATTTGCAATCCAACTCATACTTGAGGTTAAAAACGCCAATATCATTACAACGATGTTTTGCTTTGTGATTTTATTCTTTTCTTTCTTATTATTCTTCATAATTACTCCCTCAATCTTCCTTTAAAAACCGGGCGACTTTTTGCCCTAACTCAGTCAATTCGTATATGCGCCATTTGCCTTCTTTTTTTCGCCGCACAACCGCCGCTTCATTGAGCACCTTCAGGTGATGCGACAGGGTGGGCTGTGAAATATTAAGTTCATCCATAAAATCGCAAGCGTTCGTAGCGCCCGAGAAAAGCATAAGCACGATTTTGACTCGGCTTTCGTCCGACAGGGCTTTAAAACACTTTGCCATATTTTCACCGAGCCTGTTTTCGGCAGCGGTTAAATGTTTAGTGTTTCTGTTCAAACTTTGTCTCCAATAAACGAATTGTTATACCATAATATTATATATTGAAGAATATCAATTTGTCAATATAAAATTCAAAAAATATAAAAATAATTTTTATGATAAATAAAAGAAAAAATGCAAAAATATATTTTTATATATGTAAATATATAGATTTAAGAAAATAAAAAATATATATTTAAATCTATCAATATATTTCTCGGTTTGATTTTTTTCTTAATATGAAGTATAATTTTTTATTATGAAAGATAAATTAACGAGCTGCGAGAGCTGTAACAATTATGAATATGATGAGCAGGCAGGCGGGTATATCTGCCTGATAGAAATGGATGAGGACGAGATTTACCGCCTTGGCGACAGGGGCGGCAGAGGTTGCCCTTTCTACCATGTTAATGACGAATACAGCATTGTGAGGAAACAAAATTGAGGTGCGAATATTGTCCGCGCCACTGCAAAAACAGGCGACACGGCAGGTGCGGAGTTGAGGATAAGCTTATAGTCGGCAGAATTGCGCCGCACTATTGGGAGGAACCCGTAATCAGCGGCGAGAAAGGCTCGGGCGCGGTTTTCTTCTCGGGCTGCGCGCTCAACTGCGTTTTTTGCCAGAACAAAAAAATATCAGCCTCGGCTTACGGAAAAATCATTTCCGAGAACGAGCTTGACCAAAGAATAAAATCGCTCATAGAAAAGGGCGTGCACAATATTAATTTTGTAACGCCGTCGCACTATTCGCTTTTTCTTGCCGATTTTTTGCAAAAGCACAATTACAGCGTCCCGATAGTTTACAACACCTCGGGCTACGACGATTGCGTCGCGCTTGAAAAGCTAAGGGGCAAGGTGCAGATTTTTCTGCCGGATATGAAATACAGCGATAATGCGCTTGCAAAAAAATACTCTTCGGCAGCGGATTATGTATCGGTTGCAAAAAAGGCTATAGAAAAAATGTACTCGCTTGCAGGAGACTGCGAATACGATGAAAACGGCATATTAAAAAAAGGGGTAGTCGTGCGCCACTTAATGCTGCCCGATAATCTTGAAAACACGCTCGGAGTTATAGATTGGTTTGAAAAATTTTCGCGAGGCAAAAAGGTGCTCTTTTCTCTGATGAGGCAGTATACGCCCTGCGGCGACTTAAAAAAATTCCCCGAGCTGCAGCAAAAGCTAAGCGGCGGGGAATATGAAAAAGCGGTAGATTATTTGTATTTAAACGGTATAGACGGCTTTTTGCAGGAGGCGGAAAGCTCGTCGGAGATATTTATACCGGAGTTTAATACCAATTTAGATACGGAGGACTAAAATGAAGAAAACAATTGCCTGTTTTTTAATAATACTCAGCATTTTAAGCGTGTTGTCCGCCTGCTCGAAAAAAGGCGGTAAAGAGGTTCCCGAAAAGCTTGAGAATGTCAGCTCGGGATATACGGGCGACATAAAAATCGAAAAGGGAGTTAAAATACAAAACCTTGATATAGTCATCGGCAAATATATTTTCACCGTTAACGGCTTGCGTTACAGATTTAAAGACTTTGAAAAAACGCCCAAACGCACAACGCAGTTAGGCGATTACAAAATGGATTTATATGTTAAGGACGGCACGCTTCAAAAGTGTATTGTAAGGCAGACTAATTCAGTCGGCAGAACAGTTTACAGTGCGATTTTTACAGTCGAAGGTAAAGCCACCGATTACTATAAATATACGCACGATGAATTCGGCAACATTATCTGTCGGGCTCATTATGACAAGGACGGCAAATTAGAATCCTTCTTAAGCGTTGAGTACGACCAAAAAACACAAAAGCCCACTGCCAGGTATTCTTACAATGCCGACAACACTTTGAAAGAAGCGGTTAAATATACCTATGATGAAAAAGGCAAGCTTGAGTCCGTCGCATATTATGATGCAAAGGGAAATTTAAAGAAAACGGCATAAAACAAAAAATCCGAGGTCAAAATGACTTCGGATTTTATTGTTCACTTTTAGGTATGGTTAATTGCATTTAATCTAACGGCACATACTTTATAGACCATGTTTTGCAGAGCTTTTTGAGATCATCCATTGTGTGGTCTTTAAAATACATAGTAAAATTATCAATGGGATAGTCGTTGGAGTATTGCGCTTTCATCACATTTTCTAATTTTTCCATATTGGACCAATCGAAAAGGAAGTGCGTAGCGTCCTCGCCGTTAGAGGAGAAAATGTACTGCTTTTCGATTTCATATCTGTCCATGGCATATTGCTTTTTCAGATTCAAAGTAAAATGTCTGTGTTCCATACAATAGGCTCCTTTCGCGATTTTTCATAAGAGTGTATTGTTCTATAATAATATTATCATATAACTTTAATATATACAAGCACCGATTGAAAAATCATTAAAAATAAATAAACGCTAGAGAATAAATGTGTAAAAAATATATAAAAAAACGCATAATACAATATCCTTCGCAAAAAATATAATTGAATTATTATTTGGAGGTCTTTTGATGAAAGCGACAGGAATTGTAAGAAGAATTGACGACTTGGGGAGGGTGGTTATTCCTAAGGAAATCAGAAAAACCTTGCGCCTTAGAGACGGTGACGCGCTTGAAATTTTTACGGATTCGGACGGTGAAGTGATATTCAAAAAGTATTCGCCTATAGGCGAGCTTTCTCTTTTTGCTTCTCAATATGCGGACGCAATAAATTCCAATGCGGCTATGCCCGTTATTATCAGCGATAACGATAGGATTGTAGCCTCTTCGGGCGTGGCTAAAAGAGAGGTGTACGATAAGCATATTTCGCCGAAGGTGGAGGAGCTTATGGAGCAGAGGCGTTCGTTTAACTCCTCGGTAAGCGCAGAAGAGGTAATGCCGATTGAGGGTTTGGACAGGAAGGCTTCGATAGTTTGCCCGATTATCGCCGCAGGAGACGCCGTGGGCAGCGTGATTGTGCTCGATGACGGCAGGAAACCCTCCGAAACAGAAATAAAGCTGACAAGCGTTGCGGCTTCTTTTTTAGGCAAGCAAATGGAGGATTGAGAAAAGGCGAGTGTTCATACGGAGAGTGGCGATAAAGAAGTTTTGCCTCAAAATTCAATCTTTTCGCACAATAAGTGCGTT
>CADBNM010000084.1 GCA_902796055.1 Oscillospiraceae bacterium | reverse complement strand
GAGTTTGACAGAATGGGCGCATTTGCCTATTCTCCGGAGGAAAATACCCCTGCAGCAACTATGGAAAATCAAATTGATGAAAGAATTAAGGCTCGCAGACTTGAAGTTTTAATGAATTCTCAGTATAATATAACAATTAAGAAAAATAAAAATCATATCGGCAAGACCTTTGAGGTTATGACAGATTATTTTGATGAAGAACTGTCAATGTACTTCGGGCGTTCTTATATGGACGCTCCTGAAATCGATACCGGCGTTTACTTCACCTGCGAAAAAGAACTTTCGGCAGGGGATATTGTAAATGTCTTAATCGAGGGTTACGAAGAATATGATTTAATCGGTAAAGAGGTTTAGTATGTTTGAACTTTATAAAGAGGATCTCGCTACAATTAAAGACAGGGACCCTGCCGCAAGGTCTTCTTTGGAAATAGTACTTTGCTATCCGGGCTTTAAAGCAGTCAGGGCATATCGCAGAGCGCATAAGCACTTTTTAAAAGGCCACTTTTTAAGAGCGAGGCTTATTTCTCAGCGTTGCGCTTACAAAACAGGCATTGAAATTCATCCGGGCGCAACAATAGGCAAGCGCTTTTTCATTGACCACGGTCACGGCGTGGTTATCGGCGAAACCACCGAAATAGGCGATGATGTAACAATCTATCAGGGCGTAACTCTCGGCGGTACGGGCAAGGAGTGCGGCAAGCGCCACCCCACAATCGGCAATAATGTTATGATTGGCGCAGGCGCAAAACTTTTAGGCTCGTTTAAAGTAGGCGATAATACCCGTATTGCCGCAGGAAGCGTGGTTTTAAGCAGCGTGCCTGCAAATTCAACCGCCGTCGGCTCGCCTGCAAGGGTAGTCCGTAATAACGGTCATTCGGTACTTGAACTTGACCAGGTTCATATTCCCGACCCTGTAAGCCGCGAGCTTCGCAAGTTGCATAAAAAGATTGACAGATTGGAAAAAGAACTTAAAACCTCAAAAGAACATCAAAAGGAAGAATAAAAATAATGTTTATCTATAATACGCTCACAAGAAAAAAAGAACAGTTAAAAACAATAGAAGAGGGCAAGGTTAAAATATATGCCTGCGGTCCTACCGTCTATAATTTCATACATATCGGTAACGCAAGACCGCTTTGTGTTTTTGATACATTGAGAAACTACCTCGAATATCGCGGCTACGATGTAACCTTCGTGCAGAATTTTACGGATATTGACGATAAAATCATCAAGCGCGCAAACGAGGAGGGTATATCCTTTTCCGATGTTACCAAGAAGTATATCGCCGAATACTGGACAGATGTTAAGGGTATGAACATCAGAGAGGCTACCGTTCACCCGAAGGCTACCGAAAATATTGATGAAATTATCGAAATGGTAAAAGACCTTGAAGAAAAGGGCTTTGCTTATGAGGTTGACGGCGATGTGTATTTTCGCACCAAAAAATTCAGCGAATACGGTAAACTTTCGCACCAGCCGCTTGAGGATTTGGCGGCTGGCGCAAGAATTGCGATAGGTGATATAAAAGAGGACCCGATGGACTTTGCGCTCTGGAAAGCGGCAAAACCCGATGAACCTTCGTGGGATTCACCTTGGGGAGAGGGCAGACCGGGCTGGCATATTGAGTGCTCGGCGATGAACAGAAAATATCTTGGCAAAACCATTGATATTCACTGCGGCGGTCAGGATTTAATCTTCCCGCACCATGAAAATGAAATTGCCCAGAGCGAGACCTGCAACGGCGTGCCTTTTGCAAACTATTGGATGCACAACGGCTATATCAATGTTGATAACGTAAAAATGAGTAAATCGCTCGGCAACTTTAAAACCGTGCGCGATGTTGCTAATGTTTACGGTTATGAGCCTATCCGCTATTTGATGATTGCTTCTCATTACCGCAAGCCGATTAATTATAGCATTGATGTTATAGAGCAGTGCAAGGCAAGCCTTGAAAGGCTTTATAACTGTAAGGAAAATCTTGAAAACTATATCGCCGCCGCTCCCGAAGGCGGGCTCAGCGATAGCGCAAAAGAGAAGTGCGAAGCAAAAAGGGAAGAATTTATCGCCGCTATGGATGATGACCTTAATACTGCGGATGCGCTTGCGGCTGTGTTCGAGCTTGTAAGAGAAGCGAATACCGCCGTAAATCAAAAGGCGTCTAAGGCGGACGCCGAGTGCTACCTTAATATGTTCGGTGAGCTCACAAAGGTTTTAGGTCTTGTTTATAACGATGAAAAGGACGATTTGGATGAAACCGTTGAAGCGCTCATTGAACAAAGAACAAAAGCCAGAGCCGAAAAGAATTGGGCTGAGGCGGACAGGATAAGAAATGAGCTCAAGGCGATGGGCATTATCTTGAAGGATACCCCGCAGGGCGTAACATGGTCAAAAGAATAGGAATAGTTAAAAAGCAACCTTAATATTATTTATTAGGGTTGCTTTTATAAATATATAGTGTATTATATAATTAAAAGTTGACAAATTATACAATATATGTAATAATGAATATATCTTAAAGAAAGGAGAAATGTTATGGATACTACACAAGCTGTTCAAGCTGGAACAACTGCCGGTACAATAATAGGTATTATTATTTTTCTTGCAGTTTATGTTCTTTTAATTATTGCTCAGTGGAAAATTTTCACTAAAGCAGGTGAGGCTGGCTGGAAATCAATCATTCCGCTTTACAATTTATTTATTTTCTGTAAAATTGTTGACGGTAACGGTTGGAAATTCTTACTCCTTTGCATTCCCGGTGTAAACATTGTTTATGATATCATACTTAGCATTAGAACCGCTAAGGCTTTTGGCAAAGGCACAGGATTTGCAGTAGGTTTAATTTTCCTTCCCAACATTTTCTGGTTGATTTTAGGCTTCGGTAGCGCTCAGTACGTTGGCCCCAGGGGCGAAGGTGCTGCTCCTGAAGCTCCCGTAGCTCCTGAAGCTCCCGCAGCTCCTGAAGCTCCTCAGGAAACAGCAGAGCCTAAGGAAACCGCAGAAGCTGATGTTGAAGAATAATCAACAGTTTATTACAAAGAAGGTTGACTAAATGTCAACCTTTTTTAGACTGTCGAAAAAGTGGCTAAAACCGTGCAGACAGTTATTATTTAGTGATTTTGAGTTATTTTAAAACTTTGTTTTGAAAATTAAATAAATCAAATAAATTGAATTAAGTTATAAGGGAAACCGCCTAAACTTTGCAAGTTTTAGCGGTTTTTATCTTACTCTTTCAACATCTTTATATTTCAGCAGCAATCAGCGGTATAACCCGATTGAGTAAATCCTTGTTATCGACATCTATTAAAAACATCTTTTTTGCGCCGTTATAAGGTGTTTCAAGCGGTGCATCTGAGAGTAATTTCACGGATGATTTTGTTTGTTTAACTAAAAATCTATCGTCATAAATTCCGCCTATCACTTTTCCGTTATAGTATATAATATATTCTCCCATCATTGCTCTGTATGTAATTGAATTTAAATCAGATAACTGTTCAAGTACAAATTCTAAATAGTTTTTATTTGAAGCCATTTGTTTTTTCTCCGTATAAAATATGTTATGGGTATAGGGATTCGAACCTTTTAGGTTTTAGTCGCCTCTTTTTCACTATTTTTGCGTTAAAAATACTCGCAATGCGTCAGCATTACTGCGTTTTTTGCCTTGAAATAGCAAAAAATCGACAGACAAAAACTGCGTAGCATCT
>CADBNM010000083.1 GCA_902796055.1 Oscillospiraceae bacterium | reverse complement strand
CGAACGCCAAGGTTCTGCCGATAGGCAGGTTCTTTAGCCGAGAGGCAAAGCCTCGAACGCCAAGGTTCTGCCGATAGGCAGGTTCTTATATATTGCCTACGCCGAAGTGATATATTCGCTACGCGAATGTTAAGGGTGGACTCCGTCCACACCTGATTAAAAAGTAAGCGATGTTTCCGTTTGGAAACATCGCTGTTTTTTGAATGTTTTTAAAGTAAGCAAGATTGAGAGAAAGAGAGATAAAATCCGAAACCATTTTGGTTTCGGATTTTTCCCTTATGAAAAACTATAATTTTACTGCGCTCATAACCATTAACGCATACTAAAAATATAATGTGTCTCACATTTTTAGTCGCACGGTTTTAGCCTCTTTCTCCGCAATCTTTATTTAGTTTTAGTTGATTTTGTAGCTGACCAAGTGGAGTAATAATGTTTACCGCCTATGGTCTTAAATGTTCTTACGCGAACGAAGTATTTTGTGCCACCTTTAAGGCTTCCTACTTTAAGCGAAACTTTTGAAGCACCCTTGAGCGCTTTGAGTTTAGCACCCGAGAATTTAGCGTTAGTAGAATATTGCAGTTGATATCCTGTTACTGCGCCTTTATTCCACTGTGCGCTAAAGGCTTTCGAGGCGCCTGTTAGTTTAACAAGACTTGTGCCTTTGGGAAGTGTGGGCGATACGATTGTTGACCAAGCGCCAAAGTAGTTTTTGCCGTCTGCCGCTTTAATATAAAATCTGACTCTCGCTTTATAAGCATAGCCTGCAGCAAGTTTTGTGAATGTATAAGTATTGCCGGCAAGTGTTTTAAGTCCTGCGTTGCCACCTTTCGAGTTGAGAATCTGCACCTGATAGCCTGTAACGCCACTTGTTTTATTCCAAGTAAATCTCATCGCCTGCGCTGTTCTTGCGTTGCACTTGAAGCCTGCAGGCTTGCCTGTGGGGGCAATATAAGTTTGAACAACTTTGCCCGCTGCGTCTTTCTTCCACTCGCCGCAAGAGCATTTATACCGAGCGTAACCTACCGCATTCGCTTTGGGCGCTACAACAACGGTTTTTGCATATGAATGAGAGTGCAAAACATTAACTGTAATATAGATCCACTCCGGTGTTTCGTAATTCGGATTATCGGTAAGCAACTGAGCGTCAATACCAATACTTGCTTCGCCTTCGTGCAACCCTGTAAGATTACCGTTTTTATCAATTTCAATTGTTGATTCCCCTAAAGTGAAATATGAAAATTTCGCCTTCATTCCATTATTAATAACAGGATTTAATTTTACTGTTTGTCCTTCTTTAATTGTAATATCATCTTGAATAATTTCGGGTTTAAACGGGGAAAGAGTGGCTACACGCGCTATTCTTTCAGGCTGTGTGGAACCGCAAACTTCATCGCCTACCACCTTATACCATACATAATAATCTCCGGCATTAATTGCGCTCGGAATCACCGTACTGAATTCTTCCGTAGGTTCGGTTTCGGTGCCGAGAGCATACTGCATTTCTCCGCAACATCCTTCGCCGGGCTCCACAAGTTGTTGAGCACTTTCGTTATAAACAAGACCTATCTTCGCAGTCGGCACTTTTTCTACTACGGCGCGATTTGCCTTAACTTCAATAGTCTTGGTACCGTTATATGCGCCAATACCGTTAACAACAAACTGCGCTGTACTTGTTTGAGCGTCAAAACTTTCTAATGTTATAGTATAATCTTTATCTTTTTCGAGAGTTGCCGTTTTCGCTACAATTTTGCCGTCTTCTAATGACGGGAAACATTTAATTGTAATGTCCCTGTTGACAAATTCTTCGAGGTCTTCTGTTGTATCGCAAACATAACTCTTTTTGACACCCGAAACATCGGTTATCTGCTCATCAAGTTCTCCTGCCAAAATCTTTGCGCTCACATCCGCAGGGTCTGCATAGAAGTCATCCATAAACCAAATGTCGGGATGTTCGGTGCGGTTTGAATCATAATCACGGTATGCAGCATAATGCTGTCCTGTTACGCCACTACCTAATTCTTCATAATTCGCTCTGAAAACTTTGTCGGTATCATTATGCAAAGCATACTCATTAAACCAAGTTTCAAACGGAACATCATAAAAATCCTTTATGGTTGAAGATGCTGTAGGCATGTTATCTTCTTCCATCTCCTCATCTTCATCATCATAATATTGATTTATTCTATAATAATCGAATGTCTCATCGTCTGCATCTTTTGTGATATGAGAAAACTCTTTATCAAGATTTGTGAATGCGCTGCCCGACTTTTCGGACATAAGGAAAACATTCTCCGTTACATCCACAAGATAGGCGTGACCGTTTATATCGGGAATATAGTTAATTGTATGGTCTAAGTGTTTAGGGTCTAACCTGAGATATTTACAAGGCAAATCGGCGGCATGGCACATCGCCGCATAGAAAATTGCAATACCTGCACAAACCGACTTTTCTTCTTCTTTCATTCCGCCGTAGCAATCCCATTGATGAGAGTAGTACTCGAAATAATATCTTCCCGACCAGAATTTCCAGTCATATTCAACGTGCTTATTTACCCAGATTGCAAGAGTGTAATACTTTTCCAAATCGCTCATCTGAGGGTCAATAATCTCCGAAACAACTCTTTGAATTTCTTTAATTGTATATTCCTTTTGAGCAAAAGTTAAACCGAAGTCTTTTTCAAAAGTGGCAGGGTCAGCATGAACTCCGATACCGGTTTCATAGGGGTCTCCGCCTTCCTCGTCATCATAATCATCAATTCCGAGTTCTTTTCCTATTTCCGACTTTTTTGCGGGCGTTAAATCATCTTTGTTGTCTTTTGCAAAAGCGGGCGATGCAAATAAAACGGAAGATAACATCACCGCAAACATTAAGAGTATAGAAACGCTTACTTTAACTATTTTTTTCATTTTTCTTTTCCTTTCTGCTTTTTACAAAACTTTTATACGCGCTTGCAAGCGCAGTTGCTGCTACAATCTCAAGTAATGAAATAATCACAAGCGATATATTACCGAATACAATATCTTTCTTGAAGAAGCAAATTAAGATATATGTTATCGGAATAAGGAACCATTGAATGATATAGATTGTATTCAAATTGCTGCTTGTTTTTGAAACAAACTTCAATAATTTTTGGGGTAAAATCAGAGATACAAAATAGCACAAACCGATTACACCGTAAATGCACAGCAAGCAAAATACCGCGTCTATTGTCGTCATGAAATAATAATTGTGCGTTGTTGATAAAAATCCGTTCGGAATAACATTCCACGAAAGCACAAAATATGTTACCGAAACAATCAAGGCAACAGGCGATAAGCATAACAACTTTTTTTTGTTATTACATCTGCTGTAATACTCGCCGAAGAGAATACCGCAAGTCGGGAATATAAGCCAGTTAAACAGAGGAAATGCGGTGAAGCCGCCCGCGCTGCCGAAAAAGTAACCGGCAACCAAATTCAAAACATCGTTGCCTAAGTCATGCTCTCTTAATATCCAGCCGGTAACAGAGAATACAAGCGCAATCAAAATCATAAAAGCAGGTTTCATTTTCAATTTTTTAAACATTCCGATTACAATAAACGCCATTCCCGCAAACGCCAAAATGTCTATACAATACAGAAGCAAGCCCCCTGCAATAGGGAATATTTCCGCATAAGATGCGCCCAAAAGTTTTCCTGCAAGAAAATGAGGAAGGAAAAATTCTCCTACATTTACAACCAAGCCGAGAAGCATAAGGCTAATACCGCGTTTTATCAGGTAAGCGGGCGCCTGATTTCTCGAATAAACCATTCCGACACCCATAGCAAACATAAAAACAGGTGCCGCAAACGGTTCGCCGAGAAGTTGACCGATTGCTTTTTGCATAACAGGACTTACATTGTTGTTAAATCCACCCGTAACCATCAGG
>CADBNM010000082.1 GCA_902796055.1 Oscillospiraceae bacterium | reverse complement strand
GTTAGAGAATTCTCTAACCGGCTCTTTCTCATAGTCATATGTGTGACCGAGTGCGTCGGTGTAATTATCAACATAGGTGCTGTCGCCCCTTGAGCAGGTATAAGTTGTGTAACCCTGAGCTGTACAAGTAGGTGATGTGGTTACAGATGAATAGGAGTGACCTGTTGCCGCTACTGTTTCCTGTGCGGCGAGAACTGTGTTACATACCGAGCAATGCGAGCCTGCTGTCAAACCTGTTTCGGTACAAGTCGGCGCTACCGCCGCGTCTGTTGCGGGAGTGTGTCCTGTTGCCGGAATGTCTGTAACATCCTTGGTTGAGCTTGCGCTGTCACCCGAGAAGGTCGAGGTTGCAGTATAGGTTGTTGTGCCTTTTTCGGTACAGGTCGCTGCTGTTTTAACTGCGCTTGTTACCGTTGCGGTACCTGTTTGATTATATGCACAACCGCTTTTGCTGCAGGTTCTTGAAAGTGTTGCGCTCTTACCGTCGGCAGCAAAGGAAATCGTTGTTGCGCCGTAGGAGTGAGCCTCTGTCTTTGAATATCCGCAAGAACAGCTTGCAGTGTGGTTTGTTGCATTATTGGTTATTTTTGTATAAGAATAACTATGAGCGGCAGAAGTATAGCCCATGGTAAAGGTTGTTGCAGCCGTGATTTTTGACGGCGAATAGCTGCCCGATGAATAGTGGTTATTCGTTGTATAGTAGGAGGTAGTCCCTGTAGCCCCCGAGGGTGCGGACGGCGTTTGGTTATAGTACGCCGAAGAGGTCGTAGTCTTCGCCGTTCCCGAGGTGCTGCTTGAAGAGCTTGTATACCACTTCCATGTGACTGTATAGCTCGGGTTGGTCGCCCGGACGGTTGCTGTTCTGTTAGTGGAGCTTGTTGCACCGTTCTTCAAAACAGTGGAACCGCTTTTAATTCCGACTGTGCAATCTGTGTACCAAGGGGAAGCGGTTGCCATAGCAGAACTGCTTACACTGATGTTATTACCGGAAACCGAAAAGCCTGTTTTTGAAGTCGGTATATATGTGGTAGTGTCCTGTGAGCTCCACTTTACGCCATATTGGTCGCGGACTGTTCCTTTTGTAATAGTAGATGTCACACTGCCGCTTGTGGGAGTTGTTACTCCGGAAAACGATAAGGAGTCAATATACTTTACTGCGGGAGCCTGACCGGAACGGGAGTCGTAGTCCGAGTTAGTGTGTCTCTTATCACCGATATCGGGATCAGAAAAATTAGCAGGAAGAGTGCAGGTACCTGAAGCGGAGCCCGCAAATACGCCGTACTTCGCGCCGCCCCATTGACCGTTGAATAAGGTGATAGCATCGGTAGTGTAATTGGAATTCGGTGAAACGGTTAATTTAGTAACCCACCATTTTGACTGACCGATACCCGTACCGCCGGCGCAGCTGATTTTAATCCAAATACCATAGGGTACACCGGACAAAGCATATTGTTGCGTAAAGTCACCATTGGAAACAGCAACATTTTGATCCGTGCCATCTTTTTTAACCTGCTGCTCGGCAGTCTCGCCGTTTTGACCTTTATACTGAATTTTAATTTGGTTGTCTTTACCCGAATCATCATCAACATGCCACCAAATTTTCACATAGTAAGTGCCGCCTGATGAAGGAGCAGCATTCGCTTTAGGTGCTGCAAACACCCAGCACGATACGAGCATTACTACTGTCAAAGCTAATGACAAAACTTTTTTAAGTTGCTTTTTCATATACATCGTCCTTTCTTTGCTAATATTTTATAAAATAATATATTTACCTATTATTATTATATAAAAAAACAGATAAATTTTCCATTCGCAAAAGAGAGAATATTTGAGAACTGTTTGTAACAAAAACCACATAAAATATTGAGACAATGTCAAATATTTGTTTTTTTGGTGATTTTTATTCACTCGCCCGTCCTCTCCTATTCGCTGCGCAGGCGAGGAAATTTATCTTAATTTTTCAAAAAAAGTCGAACAAATGTTTGATTTTTGCAAAAAAGTATGATATAATGCTCCTGTGTGAGATAAAAAAGGAGTTATTTTTATGGCTATCAGCAAAACTCAAAAGAAAATTTACGACTTTCTGCGCCAGAAGGCTATTGAGGGCGTTCCGCCTACGGTAAGAGAAATCTGCGCAGCCGTGGGGTTAAGCTCGACCTCGTCGGTTCAAGCGGGACTCGACGCACTCGAAAGAGAGGGCTACATTACCCGTGACCCCATGCATAAAAGAAGCATACGAATTAATGGCGTTGCCGAAAATGTTAACCATGTTCCGCTGCTCGGTACCGTTACCGCCGGTCAGCCCGTGCTCGCCTTTGAGGACATTATGGAATATGTGCCGTACAACGGCCCGAGGTCTACCTCGGACGACCTTTTTGCACTCAAAGTTAAGGGCGAAAGTATGATAAACGCCGGTATTTTTGACGGTGACATCGCAGTAATCGAACGCACTCCCACCGCCGATAACGGCGATATGGTTGTGGCGCTTGTAGGCGACGAGGCGACTATTAAAACCTTCTACAAAGAGGACGGTCACTTTAGACTGCAGCCCGAAAACGACACTTACGAGCCGATTATTGTTGACGAGGTTGCAATTCTCGGCAAATTAAAAGCGATAATAAGGTATTATAAATGATAAACAAAAGCGTTTGGTCATCACCGCTCGGATATATTGAAATTTGTGCGGACGGCGGCGCGGAGGTGACAAGGCTCTATTTTACTTCTACCCCCTCCAAAGCCTATACGGAAAACGAAAGCACTGCTCTTGCCGCAAAGCAGTTAGAGGAATATTTTAAGGGAGAGAGAAAAAGTTTTGACTTTCCCATGAAGCCGAATGGCAGTGAATTTCAAAAGCTTGTTTGGGAGCAATGCCGAAAAACGGCATACGGTGAAACCACCACTTACAAGGAAATCGCCGCCGCTATAGGCGACGACAAGGCGGCGCGCGCCGTGGGTAATGCACTCGCTGAAAATCCTATACTGATTGCCATTCCCTGCCACAGAGTTATAAGAAGAAACAATTTTCTTTCAGGCTTTGCCGCAGGTGCGGCGGTGAAGGAAGCACTGCTGAATTTTGAGAAGAATACTTTAAAAAAGAGTTGAGATTATCTCAACTCTTTTTTCAAATATTTCTTAATTTCATCTTTATCCTCAAGGCTCAGCGCCTTATTGGCGATTTGCTTCGCTTCAGCTAAGGTGTGTTTTGAAAACTCTTTTCTGAGCGGCAATATTTTTCTCGGGGCAACGCTCAGCTCGTTCACTCCGAACGCCATAAATACTGCCGTCAGGCTCGGCTCTGCTGCCGCCTCGCCGCAAACGCAAATGGGTGCTTTCGCCTTTCTTGCACTCTTGCAAATCTGCTGTATGCCCCTTAAAATCGCAGGTGCAAAGGGTGAATATATATCCGAATAAGCGCCCCTGTCAACAATCAGGGTATGTTGAATCAAATCGTTGGTGCCGATAGAGAAAAAGTCGGCGTGCTTTGCTAAAATATCCGTGCATAATGCGGCGGCAGGTGTTTCAATCATTGCGCCCACTTTAATGTCTTTTTTGTATTTCATACCGTCGCTGTCAAGCTTTAAACAGATTTCGTCTATCATTTTCCTGACGGCGATAATTTCCTGCTCGTTTGTTACAAACGGAATTAAAATTTTAACATTACCGAACGCGCTTGCCCTTATAATTGCCCTGAGCTGAGTCCTTAAAACAGGCTTGTTTTTAAGCAGATATCGCACGCCTCTGAGCGAAAACATCGGCTCGTTGGTTTTTTTGAGCAAATAAGGCTCCTTTTTGTCGTCGCTGACATCGAGCAGCCTTATGGTTACTTCCTTTTGTCCCATCTGAATTATCGCCTGCTTATATGCATTGAACTGCTCTCTTTCGCTTGGCGCGCTCTCGCGGTTGAGAAAGAGGAATTCACTCCTGAAAAGCCCTATTCCCTCTGCTCCGTTTTCCAAAACGAGGTTGGTTTCGTGCTCGGAAGAAATGTTTGCAAGCAGCTTAAATTTTTTGTTATCCGCACTTACGGTCGGTTTATCCAAAAAGGCGGAAAGCGCCTGCTTTTGCTTTAAGTACTCCTGCTTTTTGCGGTGATAATATTCAATCTGTGCGCTTTGCGGGTCGGATATTATAATGCCCTTAAAGCCGTCAACTATAACGCGTTGCCCGTTTTCAAGCTTTTCCGTCGCACCCTTCAGAGCGAGCACGGTCGGTATTGAAAGAGTGGAGGCAATAATCGCGGCATGAGAGGTTTTACCGCCGGTTTCGGTAATAATTCCCACTATGTTTTCTTTATTTATCTGCGCCATAACGGACGGAGTAATCGCGTCCGCAACAAGCACGCTCTTTGGCGGCACTTCGGCAAGATTAACCCTTTTTTTGCCCAAAAGTATAGCGAGCACTGTGTTTTTTATGTCCTTTAAATCTGCCGCCCTCTGCTTAAATATTTCATCCTCGGAGGAATACAGCATAGAAATAAAAGTATCGCATGCGGAGGAAATTGCGCTCTCGGCGCACTCGCCGCCTTCAATGAGGCGATGAATTTCATTGTTGAGATACAAGTCCTCGCCCATGGCGATATAGCTGTAAAGTATATCGGCTTCGCTTTTGCCGAGCGTAGCAAGAACCGCTTGGGCAGTTTTCTTCGTTTCTACCGAAAACTGCTCAATGGCTTTTTTGTATCTTTTCCACTCCTTGTCGGGCTTGCAGTTTGATTTCGGAGTGAAGGAAAGATTGGCTTCTTTAATTATAAAAACATTTCCTATGCCGTAACCGTCTACGGCGGCAAGACCTTTGAACATAGCTGCTCTATGCCATCTCCTTTTCACATGCGTTTATAAATGCTTCGATGAATATTTTTTTCATCGCACCGCTTTCGTGATGATTTTTGCCGCAGTCGAAAGCCTTTTTTGCATAAATATTTATTTTTTCGGGATTGGCGCACAAATCGCCAAGCACGCTTAAAATTTCCTTCTTTTCACTTGCTATAACCGCCGCGTCATTGTCCTTCAAATGCCGTATCGGCGCAATTTCTCTGTCACCAACGGCGAAAATGCACTTGCCCGCAGCAAAATAGTCGGTAAGCTTAGTTGAAAACGAGAGCCTCGCTTTCATAGAATATCCCTTTTTCAGCGACTCTGCAAAAACGAGTATGTCCGCTTCCTCTTGTATGCGCTCAAGCTCGCTTTTCCCGACGGCGCCTCTCACGCTGCAGCCGCCCGAATTAAGCAGCCTTTCACTGCGCCCGGTCAGTGGCGTATCGGTATAAATGTCAAGGGTGATTTGTGTTTCGTCCCTATTAATCCGAGCCATAGCCTCGGCAATATCGCAAAGCGCATATGTTCTGCCTATAAGCAGGTTGCCTGTGTACGCCATTTTCACAGGCTTATGCGGTTCGTACTCTTTAAAAGCTTTATCGGTGTAATCAATTCCCCTTGTAAGCACCTTGGCATGAGTGCCGAACAGCTCATCCGTCTGCTTCGCCTGAAAAGAGGTTGCACAAAAGATTTCCGCACAGCCTCCGACAAGCTCTCTAACCCTTTTTCTGAGGAAAAAGCGATGCACATATGCAAGCGGATTTTTTCCGCAGGGTTTATAGGAGTAATTATCGTCCGACAAAAAACAAACATAAGGCTTCGGGTGCTTTTTTAATATATAAGCTTGGATTTTTGCCATATAAACAACCGAATAAATCGGCACAAAGTAAACATCGGCGTCATAGTCCGCAACGAAGCTGTCAAGCGCGGCGGTTTTCCATTTGCCGAGCGACCATACAAGCTCTCTTGCAAGCGTTAAAAACCACGATTTTTTCTTATGCGCTAAAGTGTACAGCCTTTTTTCGCGCTCAATTGCTTTTTGAGACGCCTCGTCAGCTCTCGCACCGTTTTCTACCTCCTCGCCGACGGGCTTTCGGTTAAAAACGGAGCGCAAAACCCCGTTTTCGGAGATTCTGAAGAATTTATCGCACACCTCGGTATCAGGCAAGTCGGATTTTGTATAAATCTGCGCAAGCCTGTCTTTAGACCAATATTTAAACAAATCTGTCTGCATTTTTCTCGGGCTGTCCTTCCGCCACGCATTAAGCGAAATCGCCAGCACCTTAGGTAATTGCTGCATTCTTTCGGTTTATATCCTTCTGTCTTTTAATTTTAACAGCGACAGCGTAAGCCCTGCTCCGCCTGCCGCATACGCCTTTGCAACAAGCTTTGGACGCCTGCTTGAAGCGTATTTCAGCAGCGGGCTCAACGCCTTTATTTCGGGAAGAAAAATCTTCTTTTTCGGGTCGTTCACTCTTGAGTAGGTTATGAGCAAATTGCTGTAATACTTTGCGAGCGCTCCCAAAAGCGCATTTTTAAGCGTTTCGTCCTCCAAGGCGTTAACTGTTTTCTGCCAATTCTTTATTATTTGAATAAAATCTGCAAGCAGCTTCAAGGAATTCTCGGCGCTTGCCGAGCCCTCATGCCTGCGGTAAGCGACAAATTGCTCGTCAATAAAGGTTATGCTTTCAAGGCTTGTTATCAGGCGAAAGTTCCAATCCATATCCTCGCCCCTCAAGCCCTCTTGAAATTCTATGCCGTGTTCTAAAAGGAAAGTCCTTTTAACGCACTTTGTCCACGCCATGCCGTAAAACGCGTCGCCGTTTACAAGCGCCTGTATTTTTTCACCGTAGCTCTCGGCTTTTTTTGCGTTTTTATAAGAAAACGAACAGTATCTTAAAAGCTTTGTATCCTCGAAGTAATCGCAGTATTTAAAAAACATTGCGTCGTTTGCTCTTTCGCTCTCCAACGAAAGGCGTTCAAAAAAGTCCTCGCGCAAAATAAAATCATCGCTGTCAAAGAATAAAACATATTCGCCCCGCGCCTGCTTTAAGCCTGCGTTTCTCGCAGCCGCCGCGCCTGCGTGCCTTATGGTTAAAACGCTTGCATTTTCATGCGTTTGGGCATATTTTTCGCAAATGGCGTGCGAGGAATCGACGGAGCCGTCGTCAACTAAAATAAGTTCAAAGTCGCGCTCCGTCTGCCTGTCAATGCTTTCAAGACATTCCTTTATATAATTTTCGGCATTATAAATCGCAATTATAACGCTTAAAAACATTTAATTCTCCTTTAAAATTCCGTTCAAATCCTCGAGTATATTTGCGAGCATAAGCGGTCTGTTGAAATGCTTTTCGGCTCTCTTTCTGCCGTTTTCGGCAAGGGTAAGGCGCAAGCTCTCATCGCTTAAAATGCGCTCCATTCCCCGCTTTAAAGCCTTCACATCCGCAGGCTTTACGAGCAAGCCCGATTTGTCCCTCTCGACCACCTCGGACGCACCGATTACATCGGTCGTGAGTATGGGAACGGACATACCCATAGCCTCCTGCAGCACCATTCCGAAGCCCTCGCGGTAGGTCGGATGAACAAGAGCGTCAAACATCGCAATATGCGAATAAACCTGCCGCGGCGGCACATCTCCCGTAAAGAATATTTTTTCGCTCGCCTGAGCTTTCTTAATAAGCTCGTCATTCACCTTATTCGTATCGTCAAACATTCCGACAAGACAAAGCGAAACATCTTTTCTCTCCTCGCCAAGCTTTAAGAACGCTTCAATCAGCTCATTTATTCCCTTGTCGGCGTTTATTCTGCCCACAAAGCCGAACAGAAAATCGCTCTCGGGTATATTATTCTCTGCTCTAAGGCGTTTTCGAGTATCGGCTTTATCAATTTCATCGCACCTTTTAAGGTCTACGCCTATTGTGCCGCCTATGCCGAGAACCTTTATTTTGTCCGCCGAGCACAACCCCGAGTCTATAACTCTCTGCCTGTTTTTGGGGCTTGCCGAGCGCACGGTTGTGGCGAGCGAACAACTGAGTTTTTCCGCCGCTTTAAACACTTTTCTCTTAACGCCTTTATAAGAAACATAGCGCAAACCGTACTGACAGTAAACTCGGTTTTTAACGCCTGCCGCCTTGCCCGCAATACCGCTGTAAAGCGAAACATTAGGCGAGGTATAGTAAATGATGTCAAATTTGTTTTTCTTAAAAATGCGTTCAAGCTTAAAAGGCATAGTTATTAAATCCTTAATACATACGCCTCTTTTCATCGAGATATTAATACATTTGGCATAATCCGCATTGCGCTCCTTAAAGCCCTGCTCCATATTGCAGATGAGAGTGACCTCATAGCCGTTTTCGGCAAGGTTTCTCATATTCTCCGTAACGAACCAGTCCATGGTCTTGGAAATGGTTGTAAGAGCGCAGATTTTTTTCTTTTTACTCATTAACGCCTGTTATCCTGCCTACTCTTTCTATCACCTCAAGGCGGTTTGCTTCCGCCTGACTCTCGCTCAATTTTTCGGCTTCCCTCTCCACAAGCCTTATTTTCTTTATTTCCGTTTCAAACAGCGATTCAACCTCGCTTAAATCGTCTATCTTATATACATCGCCGAAGCAGCGAGAAAGTATTGCCGCCGACGAGCCGATTCTGTAATGCTCTCTTATTATGTATTCGGCGGGTATCATACCGTAGCCTATTCTCGCTATGCCGCCGAAGCCGAAGGGCTTGCCCGAGGGCTTTATTTTTGCCGCAATTTTTTCAACCGTACCGTCCGCTAAAAGCTCGAACATAAATTTTTTGCCGAGCGCCAGGTGCAAATCGTTTAACCCTATGTGGATTTCGTCCACTTCGCTTATGTCCGCTGTTTGCTCCATAATCTCACACGCAAACGGAGTTTCCGCAAGCAGCGTTGTTTTAACCCTGCCGTCCGTAAGCTTTAAGAACTGCTCGACCTCGCCAAGCGTTTTATACATCGGAAGCATAATTCTGTCGGCTCCGCAGTCTATAACCTCTTTTATTTCCCTTTCCGAATTATTATGAATGGGATTAACTCTTACAAGCAGCTCGCTGCTTTTAATCGTGCGTGCTATACTCTCGACATCGCGCGCGGTATGCGCCGACTTTACGGTGTTCATCTTTTTTTGCCTCGCCTCTTTGCCGAGGTACTCCATATCGACAAAAATTCGGTCAACTCCCGCTTTCTCGGCAATCGCCGCAACAGCTGCTCTGTTTGTTATGTACATTAGTTTTAAAGGCATTTTAGTCCTCTTTTCTGCCTGTGCCGCCCTCAACTACGCCTTCGTGCTTTGCCACGGAAGCAATCGTCCCGATAAAGCACTTTACATCTTCCTTTATGCCGGAAATATTATCTTTGCCGAGCTCCTGAACATATTCGCCGTCATATTGAGCTTTTACTTCTATTTCCAACTCGTCTCTGCCGCTTATCTGCGCAAGCCCGGTGAGTCCCGGCTTAACATCGTTTGCGCCGTATTTGTCTCTTTCTGCCACCAAATCATTTTGATTCCACAGCGCGGGACGCGGTCCGATTACGCTCATATCGCCCATAAATATATCCCAAATCTGCGGAAGCTCGTCAAGAGAGTATTTTCTCAAAATTTTGCCCACTCTTGTGATATAAGCCTCCGGATTTTCAAGCATATGAGTCGGCACATCGTGCGGCGTTGACATCTTCATACTTCTGAATTTGTGAAGATGAAAATACTTTTTGTTTTCGCCCACTCTTTTCTGGGTGAAAATTACGCTGCCCGGGTCGTCAATATAAATCGCCGCCGAAATAAGTCCGTAAACGGGGCTGAGCGCCACAAGCCCTGCAAACGAAAGAGCTTTATCAGCCGCGGGCTTTATTTTGTCCTCATAAAAAGTCTTGTCCCTAAAGTAAGGAATTTTTCCCGCGTTTTCATATAAATCGGTCTGCAAATCCTCGTCAGCCGCTTCAATTACCTTTTTCTTTTTTGCAATGCTGCCAAGCACGGCGTAGCTCGCACCTAATACCACTGCACCCTTTAACGCGTACTTAAAAAGTTTTTTTCTCTTCATTTGACTGCCTCCGATACTTAAAATAATATTTATAAATATAATTATTCATTATCATTATAATATTTTAGTATAAGATAGTCAACTTCCGTTTGCAAAAAAGCAAAATTAATATTATAATTAATATATTATACTTTGGAGGTTTTTTATGAGTACTGTAAGCTGTATCCTTTTAACAGTTTTAGCTATTGCCGCGCTGATGTTTGTAATATGGTTTTTCAGGCAAAAGAAATTCGGCAGATGTCCGCTTTGCGCGATGAAAAAAATTGCCGTCCCGCGCAAGGCAACTGTTAATCTTGATGAATTTGAGGATTATTGCGCACCGCTTAAAAAGCCCGTTATGGGCTGGTCGAGCTGGAACACCTTTATGCAAAGAATAGACGAGGATATCATCCTCGAAGCCGCCGACGCAATGGTTAAATCGGGTCTGCATGACGCAGGCTATGAATACATAAATGTTGACGACTGCTGGCAGTCCACGCTCAGAGATATAAACGGCAGGCTGCAAGCGGATTTTTCGACTTTCCCCTCGGGTATACCCGCACTTGTAAAGCAGGTTAATGAAAAGGGGCTGAAATTAGGACTTTACACCTCTAACGGCGAGCTTACCTGCGAGGATTTGCCCGCGTCGCTCGGCAGAGAGGACTCGGACGCCGCAACGCTTGCCGAATGGGGCTGTGAGTTCTTTAAATATGATTTTTGTCACAACAAGCTCGATTCGGGCATAGCTCCCGCTATAGAAAGGCTTGATTTTTCCGCTTACGGCGAAAAGCCGTTTTTGAGCATAACCCCTGACGATGTCAGCTGTTTCGGTATGGCAAGGCAAATAAAAGATAAACGCTTAAAAAGCGGCAAAGCGATAGGCTACCTCTCGCACGGCGCAGGCAAAATTTCCTTTAAAGTGAACGCCGAAAGGGCGGGCGAATATGTTTTGAGCGTGAACTACCGCAAGCGCAAGGTCAGAAAGCCGCCTTATCTGCTTGTGAAAATCGGTTCAAAATTCTTTGAAGTACTTTTCCCCGCCGCAAACGCCTTCACTCCCATAGGCAGGGCTCAGACGATAATCGAACTTGAAGAAGGCGAAAACGAAATAGAAATATCCAACCCGATTGTGAACCGTTCCGACGCCGCTTTTTTGCAGTACCTGCGAATGGGCAAAGCCTTGAAAAAGGCTTCCGAGGGCAAAAAGCCCATAGTTTTTTCAATTTGCGAATGGGGCTTTAACAGACCGTATCTTTGGGGCGCAAAGGCGGGAAATATGTGGCGCACAACGCCCGATATAAGGGATAAATGGTCGAGCATTCGGTGGATTTATTCGCACAATATAAAGCTTTGGAAATACGCCTCGGCAGGGCATTACAACGACCCCGATATGCTTGAGGTCGGCAACGGCGATTTGACGGATGAGGAAAACCGTTCCCATTTCTCGCTGTGGTGTATGATGGCGGCTCCGCTCGTGCTCGGTAACGACATAAGAAAATTTGTCGATGAAAACGGCGCGCCGATTAAAGACAACCGGACGCTGCAAATCGTTACAAATAAAGAGCTTATCGCAATAGACGGCGACGCCCTTGCAAAGCCCGCAAAAAGAGTTAAACGGGGCGGAGCGGATATTATTGCAAGACCGCTTGAAAACGGCGATATTGCGCTGTGCTTTTTCAACAAGCGGGGCGGCAAAAAGAAGGTAGCATTTAATCTTACCTCGCTTAAAGGCGATGATTACTTTGGAATTAAAAGCGCAACAGCCTTTGAAGGCTGCGAGCTTTGGAGCGGAGAAAAGGTAAGAGGAAATACTATCGCCGCCACCGTGCCTAAGCACTCGGTTAAGGTATACAGAATTAAGGTTAAGTAAGAACCTTGTTGGTGTTAAGCATACCTGAAAGTGACCGACAGAAAAAACGACTTGCTGTCTCAGCAAGTCAGTTTTTTTATGCCCATATTTAATTTATCCCCTACCGACCTCACTATCAATCCGAAAGCAAGAGTCAGCACAAGCGAAAAGGAAAGAGTGTAGATGTTTCTCGGAAATTCGCCGAGGCTTAAGGTTATATAAATCGCCGCCGCCTGCGCAAGGTACAGCGGCAGGCTAAGCGAGCCTAAAAAATAGCAAAGGCGATTGTCGAATATACTTTTTTTCTCGGAAAAGCGAGTGAACGCAAGCGTCACGAGCACAAAAATAAAAATTAAAAATACCGCTTGATAATTATAGCCCCAATCGGAAACGGTAAAGAAGCATACCGCTGCAAACGAAAAAACCTCCAATGCCGAAAGAGCCCCGAGCTGCTTTTGACTAAACTCGATTTTTTGCAGCCTTCTGCTGATTTCAAAAGCGGTTGTGCCGAGCATAATTTCCGCTATGGCTCTGAAATTTGTTTTAAATGCAACATATATCCAGTCGTCTATATTGCCCGACAGGCAGCTTGTCATAACCTGCAGACCGCCTAAAATCAAGAGCGCGGCGACAGGCGCAAAAAAGCGAGTGAAGCGATAATAGTAACGCAGGCAAGTCGGATAAAGTACTACCATTGCCAGAAGCATTGAAGAAATGTACCACTCAAAGGAATTCGGCGAAAACATTTTTATTCCCGACATTTGGATTAAAAGCAGGTCGGGCAGCGAGCCGAAAAGATATTTATAAAGCGGGGCGCCCTCAAGGCGGTTGAGCAAAACAAATATGAGCGCAGTTATGGCAAACGCAACAAGGTGATACGGAAAAATCGCTAAATATTTTCGTTTAATGAAATTCAGATAGTCGCGAGAAAGCGCTTTTCCCTGACTTTCGGTTTTTGATTCACTTATTTTTTTGTATATGCTCTTTGCCATCAGAAAACCCGATACCAAAAAGAAGAATTCAACGCCTATCGCGCCGTTTTTAAAAAAGGTTAAATGCAAATCAAAATATGTTTCGGGTAAATACAAAACAAATTTATTTAAGTGAAACAGCAGCACAAATACGCAAAAAACAAAGCGCAGAAGTTCAATTTTTCCGTTTTTTATATTATTGTATTGTTTTGGCGGTGCAGTGTTATTCATTTTGTTTCCCCTTATATTAAAAAATGCGCAGCCGAAGCTGCGCAAAAAAATGCAATACTCCAACTGTCGCCAAACAATTATACAAATGTGCACACCAAAACAGTAGCATCATAGAGAGCATACATTTTTATCCGGAGAAAAAAATATACTACTATTTTTGGTGCAAACCTCATAAATATTCACTTGTATAATTATTTGGCACAAATATTTTAGCATTATTATATAATAATGTCAAACCCTTGCCCGAAAAGAAAACGCTTTTTTGATGACTTGGCATTTGTATAATTGTTTGGCTTTATTTTCGGTTCTGCTTTTCGGGAAGGGCGCAGTTAATACCTTTTCGCTCGGAGCAGGTAAAAACTATGAGTTGAAAAACGAGGGAAGCGCAAACCGTCTCACCTGCTTTTTGTTGTTCTTTTGTAACCATTTGATACAATTTTAACACATTATCTGTTTAAAAAATATTTCCCGATTTTAAATTAGTTTTGAACAGATGAAAACAAAGTGTAAACAAAATGCCATATTAAAATCCCCGAAGCCAAAAGGTTTCGGGGATTTATATAAATATTTATTACTATTAAAGATTTTCGATTGTATTCATAAGATAATCCGCAAAGTCCGCGCAAGTTGCTCCGCCTTCATAACCTGTGATAACAAGTTTTTTCTCGGTCTCGGTGCAAATTTCAAGCGCTTTGGCAAGTTTATTCGCCTTCTCAATATATCCGATATGCCTTAAAAGCATTTCGCTCGCTTTAATCATTGAGCAGGGATTTGCAAATTTTGCTCTGCCTGTTTCGAGCATTCTCGGTGCGGAACCGTGAATGGCCTCGAACATAGCGTATCTGTCGCCTGCGTTAGCCGAGCCTGCGGTACCCACGCCGCCTTGAATCTGCGCCGCCTCATCGGTGATAATGTCGCCGTAAAGATTTGGCAGCACAAATACTTGGAACTGTGAGCGCCTTGCCTCGTTAACGAGGTTAGCGGTCATAATATCAATGTACCAATCCTCGGCGGTGATGTCGGGATAATCCTTTGCAACCTCGTGGCAAATTGCGGTGAATTTACCGTCGGTTTTCTTCATAATATTCGCCTTCGTTACGATTGCAACGCTCTTTTTGCCGTTATTTTTAGCGTATTCAAAAGCGGCTCTTGCAATTCTCTCGGTACCGGGGTCGGTAGTAACCTTAAAGTCCATAGCCAAAGTGTCGGGAATTTCAACGCCTCTTGAGCCGAGCACATATTCGCCCTCGGTGTTCTCTCTGAAGAAAATCCAGTCGATATTCTGCTCGGGAACGCTTACGGGACGAATGTTCGCATATAAATCAAGCTCGCGGCGCATAGCCACATTTGCGCTTTCAAGCGTGCCGCCGTGGGGTGTGGTTGTCGGCCCCTTAAGAATAACATGGCACTTCTTAATCTCGGCAAGCACATCCTCGGGGATAGCCTTGCCTTTTTCCATTCTGTTTTCGATTGTTAAGCCTTCGATGTTTCTGATTTCAACCTTGCCTGCCGCAACTTCATCTTTTAAAAGATACTCGAGCACTCTTGCAGCCTCGGCGCAGATAATCGGGCCTATACCGTCGCCGCCGCATACGCCGATAATGATTTTATCGAGCGAGGCGAAGTCGGTCTTGTAATTGTCCTCTTTCATTCTCTGAACACGCTCAGCCTGCTCGGTGATAAGCGTTCTGAACTGTTC
>CADBNM010000081.1 GCA_902796055.1 Oscillospiraceae bacterium | reverse complement strand
CTATATAAGTACCGAGCTTACTTAAATCAATCGAGAACTCTTCTAAAGCGGTTTTGAAAGCAGAAATAAACTTTTCGTTTTTAAAATCGGAAATAAATGCGATTTTCATTTTTTACCTCTTTTGCTTTTATCGGTTATCTATGATGCTCTGTTTCGGAAATACAATAGTGGTTTCAAAAATCTTATCCTCTTCGCCGTATTCCCAATCATATACGCCGTTATATTTCTTTACCACACGCATAATGCTTTTGCTCCCGATACCGTGAAGCTGCTTATCCGGCTTAGAGGTTAACAGTTTCCCTGATTTATGCTTAGGCGCAGTATCGCAGGAATTGCTGACAATTAATATATCCTGCAGCTTGTTCTTTGCAACGATTTTAAGAGAAATCTTTTTCTTTTCGCTGCTTTGAGCCGCTTCAATGGCGTTATCGAGCAGGTTGCACATTAGAGATGTTAATTCATAATCCTGAATATAACTCAAATTGGAGCTCTTGACATCTACAAAAAGCTCAATACCATTGTTATTACAAATCATATTGTACTTGCTGATGATTAAATCCAAGGTGGGATTTTTGCTTATTCCGACTTTAGTTACTGCGCCGACCTCGGAAAGCAGCGGTTTAATATAGTTATGTATTTCATCAACCTCGTCCATATTGCTGATTTGCATTAATTGATTTTTATAGTCGTGCGAAATTCTTCGCATTTCTTCATTTGCACTTTTAACCAATTCGATAGACGCTTTTTCGGCTTCATATTTTTGATTTTCAATTCTCAACTCCGCATTTTCCTGCGTTTTCTTAACAGTTATGTCAAAAATCACAAACACCATAAAGCTGGAGGTGATAAGCAACACTAAAGCCACTAACCATAAATAGTAAATTGTGCTTGTAATTTCGATTTTATAAATAATGTACCTGAATACAATCATAATGAATATATTTGAAAGCGGCACTAAAAGAATTGAGAGATAATTCTGACTCTTGGCATTTTCATTTTTAGAGAAAATTTTAACCAGAACTACGCATAATGCAAGATAAAGCAATTTGCTTATGAAGTTTTCGATACCGTAAGTTATCATACTGCTTTGAAAATCCTCAAACTCTGTTCTAAACAGCTGAGAATACAGTATAATAGTTACAAACTCGCTCGCTGTAAGGGCTACGGGAAGTAAAACAGCGTGAAGTATAGCGGATTTAAACTTTGTTTTGAAAATAAATACAAACAGCAGCGAATGAATTACCACATAGCCGATATTTATCAAAACCATGCTATTGAGCTGATATATTCCAAACAAAGCCGCATACCCGATAAAAACAAACGACAGCTGCGTTATAACTTTGTAAGGCGAGCCGAAAATCATTCTGGCGTAGTACCAAAAAATGACCGCGGCAAAAACATATATAATTATGTCAATTATTATTTTTGACATTACAATATCCTTCTTTCATATATTCCAAATAAGCCTGCTTAAAGTTTGCCTGATGCCTGCTGGAAATGGATATATCTACTGTTTTTACGCCAACATTCATTGTTATTCTCGACCTTGAATAAAGCTTGATATAGCTCAGATTTACAATAAATGAATTGTGCGGAACTGCGAAATATGAGGTGGTGAGCACCTTGGCACGCAACTCTTTTAAAGGCACATTCGTGATTATAGTTTCATTAACCGTATGGATGTACACATTTCTTAAATACGACTCGATATAAATAATATCCCTTTTGTTTATTTTGAATATTTCTTTTTTCTTGCCGACAATACAAATCTGTGTATTGTCAAGAATTTCGGTTGCGCGGTTAAGCGCGGAAATAATTCTTTCCTCGGATATGGGCTTATCAATATACCTGAGTATATCTAAATCCATTGCGTCATCAAGATACTGCTCATAAGAAGTGACCATAATCAGTATAGTGCTTCTGTATTTACTTCTAAAAGAGCTGACTAAATCAATTGCATTATAATCTCCCAGCTCGATATCCAAAAACAGAATATCAAGCTCTTCTGTGTTTTTCATCAAATCAGTGCCGCATGAAAAGGTTTTTATTTCCGGCTTTAGAGTGGAATTTGAAAAATAGTTTTTAACATATTTAGTTAATTGATTCACATACTCGGGTATATCGTCGCACACTCCGATTAGCATTTCTTTCCCTCCCCCGAAATAAGCAATATATAATTCAGTATAACACATTTTAAAATCTTGTAAAGTATAAAGCTATAAACAAATCAAGGACGCCCGGCATTATTGCGGGCGTCCCAAGCTTTTATACTATTTACTTTTTGTTTAACATTATGTCTATTATCTGAGAAATGAAAATTTGCTGTTCCGTATCACAGCAATTAAGCTTATGTATTAAAGAGTCGCTTACAGGTATATTCTCGGATTCGCCGAACATTAGATATCCCGGGTCAAGCTCAAGCTCCTCACACAGCTCTTTAAACAGAACATAGCTGGGTCCCGACCTGCCGTTTTCCAAGCTGGAAAGGTGGTTGTTTGAAATGTTTAGTCTTTCCGCAAGCTCTCCCTGCGTTAAATTCTTTTCTCGCCTTTTGTTTCCTATCTTCAGTCCTAATTGTATTAAATCTTTATCCATATCACTTCTCCTTTAGATTATTCTAACACTGTTATCAATACAATTAGAACAAACTTTAACAGTAAATTTTCTGTTTAATATTTAATATTCGAATGATTTATTCAAATATTCTATAAAATATATATTTTTTGCAGTTTTACTGTATTTTTATGCAAGTTTCGGAAAATATTGAATTAAATATACGGCAGATTTATACTAAAATAAAAAAAGGAGATTTTCAAAATGAAAAACAACAACATCAAAAAGCTCTTAAAGAAAGTTACAAAAGCAAGCTGTGCTTCAACAAGCAGCAGCTCAATCATTTATCATCCTCCGGTACCCAATAAATACAAGAAGAATGATAAATAAGCTATCAAGTTTCATAACAGATAGATTTGTATTAAACGGAACAGAACAAGTTGATGACATTGAAGTGTATCAATTTGCTCTGTTCATTATTATTTCAAACATTTTTTTCTTAGCTATATCTTTGCTGACCGGCTTGATTTTCAGCTGCATAATTGAAATGATAATATTCTTTATCTCTTTTCAGTTATTGCGGACTTTTGCGGGCGGCTACCACGCAAAATCCGAGACTGTTTGCGAGATTGCAACTACAAGCAGTATTTTTTTAGTAGGTTTAATTATATCTCTATGCGAAAAATTCGGACTGGTACAGTTATTTACAATTATTACTGCCGTTATTGCCGCTGTTGTGATTATAATCTTCTCTCCTGTTGAAGCGCGTCAAAAGCCGTTAAGTGCAAATGAAAGAAAAAAATACAGAATAGTCAGTATTCTAATACTTGCCGCGATTACGGCAAGTATTATCACTGCATACTGTTTAAAAATCAGAATGATTTACATTCCCTGTTGTTTATGCTTGGTTTTGGAGGCTGCGTTGATAACAGCGGGAAAAATTGAAGAACACTTTACTGTAAAAGAATAAAATCAGGCGTCTTGGGACGCCTGATTTTTTTAGGTGAAGTTTTCCGGTAAAATTCACCTTTAGTGTAAAACTGCTTGTAAAAATGTGTGTATTGCGTTATAATGTTATAAATAAATAATAAATATAGTTAATTAATAAAGTTTTGATTGGCTTGAAAGGAATATAAAGTGTATAAAATAGTAAGCAAAAAAGAGCTTAATCCCACTGTAACGCAAATGGAAATTGAAGCCCCGCTTGTAGCAAGAAAAGCTAAGCCCGGGCAATTCATAATACTGCGAGTTGATGAAAACGGCGAGCGTATACCGCTAACAATTGCAGGCGCTGACCGCGAAAAGGGAACGGTTAAAATCATTTTTCAGATTGTAGGTGCTACAACGGAAAAACTTAACCACAAAAACGAGGGCGAATACATAGAGGACTTTGCAGGTCCTTTAGGCGTTGCAACTCACACCGAAGGAATTAAAAAAGTGTGCATAATCGGCGGAGGCGTAGGTTGTGCTATCGCTATGCCCATAGCGCAAGCGTTTCACAAGCTCGGCGCACAGGTCACTTCAATAATCGGTTTCAGAAGCAAGGACCTCGTTATACTCGAAGAGGAATTCAAAGCGTGCTCGGACAACTTGACCGTTATGACCGACGACGGCTCTTATGCAAGACACGGCAATGTTACCGTTCCGCTTAAAGAAATGCTTGAAGCGGGCGAAAGGTTCGATATGATAATAACCATCGGTCCGCTTATTATGATGAAATTCGTAACACTTACGGCAAAGCCCTTCGGCGTACCCGTAACGGTCTCAATGAACCCTATTATGATAGACGGAACGGGTATGTGCGGCGGCTGCCGGCTCACTCTCAACCGTGACGGCGAGCGCATTACAAAATTTGCATGCGTTGACGGCCCCGACTTCAACGGCTACGAGGTGGACTTCGACGAGGCCATGAGCCGCGGTAACATTTACAAAGATTTTGAGCGCAAGGCGCACGAAGAAACCTGCAACCTTTTTGCAGGAATTAAGGAGGCTTGAGGCAATGGAAGTAAAAAAACACGAAATGCCGACTCAGGCTCCCGAGGTTCGCGCACACAATTTCAATGAGGTTGCATTAGGCTACAGCGAGGAAATAGCCGTTGCGGAGGCAAAGCGTTGCTTAAACTGCAAAAATTCACCCTGCGTTTCAGGCTGTCCTGTTAATATCAATATACCCGAGTTTATTGGCAGAATAAAAGAGCGCGATTTTGGCGGCGCTATGCAAATTATTTCAAAAACCTCGTCCTTGCCCGCAGTTTGCGGCAGAGTTTGCCCACAGGAAACACAATGCGAAGCAAAATGCACTATGGGCGTTAAGTTTGAGCCCGTAGGCATAGGCAGGCTTGAAAGATTTGTTGCAGATTGGTACAATTCAAAGCCTTCCTCCCCTACAGATAAAGTCAACTCCAACGAACACAAGGTTGCGGTTGTAGGCTCGGGTCCCTCGGGACTTACCTGCGCCGGCGACCTTGCAAGAAAAGGCTATGAAGTAACCATATACGAAGCGCTCCACACAGCAGGCGGCGTGCTCGCTTACGGCATACCCGAATTCCGTTTGCCTAAAAAGATAGTGGCTCAAGAAATTGAAACACTTAAAAGTAGCGGCGTTAAGATTGAAACCAATGTGATTATAGGCAAGACGCTGAGCGTTGACGATTTGTTTGAAATGGGCTTCGAGGCAGTGTTTATCGGCTCGGGCGCAGGCTTACCGAGATTTATGAACATTCCGGGCGAAAGCTTAAAGGGCGTTTACTCGGCAAATGAATTCCTCACCCGTTCAAATCTTATGAAAGCATACGAGGAGCACCCCGTTACGCCCATTATGAAGGGCGGGAAAGTAGCTGTTGTCGGGGGCGGTAATGTTGCCATGGACGCTGCGAGAACGGCGCTCAGGCTCGGTGCCGAAAAGGTTTACATTGTCTACAGGCGTTCGCTTGAGGAACTTCCTGCAAGAAAAGAGGAAGTCGAGCACGCTAAAGAAGAAGGAATAGATTTCAGACTGCTTAATAATCCCATCGAAATTTTAGGCTACCGCGATGAAGAAAATCCGAGAAATCCCAAGAACGGCTTTGTAACGGGTATGCGCTGTATTAAAATGGAACTCGGCGAGCCCGATGAGCAGGGCAGAAGGCGCCCGATACCCGTTGAGGGAAGCGAATTTACGCTTGATGTTGACACGGTAATTATTGCTATCGGCACAAGCTCCAACCCACTAATAAAAAATACTACCGACGGCTTAGAGGTCAACAGGCGCGGCGGCATTATTATAGATGAAGAAGGACTTACAAGCCGAAAGGGCGTTTATGCCGGCGGCGACGCGGTTACAGGCACAGCAACCGTTATTTCCGCTATGGGTGCGGGCAAAACCGCGGCAAAAGCAATAGACGAATATTTAACCGAAAAATGACCGATAAAAGCACGGGACAAAAACCGATAAAAAAATACGCTTTCGTACTGTTAATTTTCGCAGTATTTGAAGCGGTTGCACTTACATTGTGGCTTGCAAAAGATAACATCTTTTATCTTTTTAATTTCAGTTACATAGGCGTTTCAATATCGCTCGGCGTATTTCTGTATATTAAAAAATACAAGTACGCCCGACGAATTGTTCAGCTGCTTGTAGGCTTATATATGCTCGTTTACCTCGGGCTGATTTGCGGCGAAAATATGCAGATTGAGGGCTTTTGGTACTACCTGTTTACAGGCGTTTTTGAAGCGGCGACAATTCATTATGCCGTTGCAAAAATATTCGGACCGCTCATTTTCGGAAGAGGCTGGTGCTCCTACGCCTGCTGGACGGCGATGGTTCTCGATTTTCTGCCCTACAAAACGCCGAGGCAGCCGAGAAAAAAGCTCGGCTTTATAAGATATATAACCTTCGCACTCTCGCTTATATTTGTTGCTGCGTTGTTTTTGGCAAAAGTCGGAAGCATTGAGCGCATTATGTTTTGGGCGTTCATCATCGGCAACATTATTTATTACGCTGTAGGAATTGTTATGGCGTTTGTATTCAAGGACAACAGAGCCTTTTGCAAATACTTTTGCCCTATAAGCGTATTTTTAAAGCCTATGAGCTACTTCTCAGTTTTGAGAATAAAGTGCGACAAGGATAAATGCGTAAACTGCGGCAAGTGCAAAAAGGTTTGCCCTATGGAAGTCGATATGACGGACAACTCGAGAAAAAGAAAGAACGGCACGGAGTGTATTCTCTGTATGGAATGTGTGAAAAGTTGTCCCAAAGACGCACTGTAAAACAAGATAAAATAATAGTAAATATACAAAACAGCCTCCCGTTTAATAAGGGAGGCTATATTTACGGAGAGTACCAATACTTCTTTATCGGCACTCTCCGTAAGTGTCCGTAGCTACAGCAAAAATTTTATACTTTCGATTAAGCTTATTATTTGATATTTAACTATAAAAGCTATGTCGCTGTATTCGGGATAGCGGTTCTTTATTACGCTTATCAGCGGCATAATGTATTTTTCGGTTTCATTAATATATTCAATCAGCTTTTCTTTACTAAAGCAGCCTGCCATTGTAGAAACATTATTGCACCTGTCTATAATTTTCACAATGCAGGCTTTCTTATTTTCACTTATTGCCTCGTAGTAAGAGGCTTTGCTTTGCTCCTTCGTTTTGCCAATCAAGCTTTTAAATGTAACTAAATTTACAATTTCCTTTATCTCATCGGATACGGGCAGGTCTTCAAGAGCCGCGTCGGTATCCTCTACAACATCGTGAAGCAAAATTGCAGCAAGGACGCCGTCATCCCTTATTCCCATCGCATGGGCATGGCAAGCCATCATTAACGGATGATTAATGTATTCTATGCTTTCAGTTGCATAAGGCGATTTCTTTCTATACTGTCCCTTATGCTTATTTCGCATAAAATCAAGTGCGGCAAGCGTGTTGTTAAGCTCTTCAAGCTGCGCAACGGTTTTTATTCTTGTATACATATTGTCTTCATGAAAAAGACGATTTCTGTAATTCACCGACGCCCTTTCGCTCTCTTCCACAAGCGAAATATACGGTAATTTTAATACCTTTGCAAGCCGAATCAAGTTCTCTATATCAGGCAAATTGTGTCCGTTTTCCCATTTGCTCACAGCCTGCACGGAAACATTCAACTGCTGTGCAACATAGTCCTGAGTAAATCCCAATTTTTTTCTTTGTTCGCAAATGCGTTTCCCGATTTTGATTACATCCATATTAAATCCTTAAAAAGTTAAATATATTCGTTTTACAGCCTTGTGATTTTCAAGCTGAAAACCGTCGTACTTTTTATTAAGCTTTCTTGCTTGCCTTTTTGATTTGACGCAAAAATAATCCTTAAAATAGTCATCTCCGTAGCCGTGGAATTCCGAGGATTGAACCAAAATTAAGGCATTACATTCGGGACAACTGCACAGGTATCTGTGACCGTCGTCCCAAGTGTAAAGATTGTGTCCGTTGCAATAATCGCCGTATTCCTCAACAAACACGAGTTTACTAAGATGCTCAAGCTGTTCTTTTTTGCTTTTCATTTTGAAGGCTTTACAGGTTTTCATTTTTCCCTCCCCTATACATATAATATCACAAGAGAATTAAAAGTGAATAAAGCGTCGGTTAAGCTTAGTTGAGAGTTTCTTTAATCCAAACAAAACAGCGAGCATTACATTAACAGGCTCGTGATTTTTGTTTTAATGCTTAGATTTTATGGTAACTTTAATTCTTTGCTTTCTGCCATAGGGCAGGGTTATAAAAATCAGCGATATATACAAGAAAATGAAAGCGAACTCATAAAGTGCGTCCGACATTATTTTTATGCCCGCTTTAAAAAGCGAATTGAAATCGAACGACAGGTTCGGAATAATATTTGCGCTGTTAAAGCAAATCATCAGCGCAATTATAAGAAGCCCTGTGCTTGCTGCAATTATGGCAAAAGGTTTAAAAGTTTTTTGCCTGCCCAAGCGCACAAGCGCAACAATACAAAATACGATTATTATTAAATACAACGCAACTATGATAATTTCGGGAATAATATGCTTGATATCGCGTGCGTTAAGATTTTTCCTGCAGCTAATCAGCCTGTTAAGCGCCAAAAGAAGGGAGCTGACGCTAACGGCAATAAGAGAAACGCTCAGGAATTTATTTTTATTCCCGCCGAAGTATTTTGAGGCGCAAATTATAAAGAATACAGCGGGAAACATCGAAATAAGCGTTACTACACAAATGCTTAAAATCATAATCGAAAATCCCGACAGACCGAAGCCATGCTTAATTTGATAATGGCTTGCTGTGAACAAAATTTGAACCAAGAATAAAATCATACTGACGCTCGAAAACACTATAGCCAGTATCGGCAATGCGTTGCCCGATTTGTTTTTTGCCATTTTTTCACCTCCAAGTTGTATTACTACATATAATTTAACATATACTTAAGGGTTTTACAATGATTAATTAACAGATGAGGCACTAAAGGAACAATTAAGTCATTTTTTAATTAAGTCGGTGCTTTGTACCTAAAAAAGAAACTCCCTTTCGGGAGTTTAAAGAGTTACTATTGATTATTCTTTGCTGTTTGGCAAGAAGCGACTAACATTACTCTAATCGTAGTGCATTGTTCACTTAGAGTTTTGAATGTTTGTTCATCAATATACTCGTTTTATATAGCAGTTTAAGCCAATAGCCTGTTTCGCTTGCTTCTTTGAGGGCTATTTCCAATTTTGAAACAAAATCTTTTTTGCCTTGTGCGTAATTTGCTTCATAGATATTGGCACCTATACTTGTTCCGCTCCTGTCGATTTGGTTTGAAATCACAGTTTCGTGCTTGGCTTTTAGTCTTTGACAAGAGCGATGATTTGCACGGAAAAGTCCATAGAAAGGGTGCGCAGTTTTTATTCGGACATATTTATAACTCCCTGTAATTTTTCCTAATTATATCATAACTGAATTTTTATGTAAAGTGATGCAGTGCCTGCGGCACAGTGATGCTATGCTAAAGCATAGTGATGTTGTTCGTTTCACTCACAGTGATGCAATGTGTTCCTTATCACTTGGCGTATCCAAACATCACGCACGCAGTGCACATCACTTATGAAATATACATCATGTTTCGCAAAGCGGAACACATCACTCAAAAAGCACTTGCAAAAGCAAGTGCTTTTTGTGGCCCGCCCGACAGGAATTGTTGCCTGCGGCAACTTCTTATGTCCTTGCGGCTCCGCCTTGGCGAACCGCCGCAAATGGACGGGGT
>CADBNM010000080.1 GCA_902796055.1 Oscillospiraceae bacterium | reverse complement strand
CGCCTCAGCGTTTCAGTTGGCGGATTTCATCTCACTCTTTCAACATCTGCTCAGCGTGTAGAAAAAGGTTTTTCTACACGCTGAAACGGAGAGCAAAACTGCTCTCCGTTTTTTGACTTTAACTTTGTCAGCGGGTGAGGTTCTTCATTCCGAAATCCGAAATTATTTATCAGGTGCGGACAGAGTCCGATATTTAATTCCGAATTAAAAGTTTCCTCCGTTCCAGCCCCAATCGGCGGTGGAATCGTATTTTACATATATCCTGTCCGCGCTCAGCGATAATTCTTCGGAAAGAATGTCGCACACAAGCGCGGTCATTTTTTCGCAGGCGTCGGAATTAAGCGAACCGAAAACGCTCACATTAACAAAAGCGCAGTCCTCGTCGCTTCCGCGGAAATACATCTTGCAGCCGTCCTTAATTCCCACCATTAACCACGCCTCGCTTTTGCCCGGAAAAGCTTCAATTGCTTTGCCGAAGCGCGCTTTGATGTTGTTTGCCTGTTCGTCCGTCACTTTTACATTAGTTATAGTATTAATATACGGCATTCTCTTCGCTCCTTTTTGTTTTGATATTCTTTTTAAGCCTTATTCCGAATACTGCAGCAAGCGCGGTGCCCGCGCCCTCAAGCAAAAGGCGCTGCCACAATTTGCCCGTGGCGTTTCCGGCGTCGAACCACGCTTTAATTATGCTCGTTTTTTTATCGTAGCAGTAGCAGTTTCCCGTTTTATCCGAAAAAGCATATTTTTTAACGGTCTCCTGAATAACCGAATGGTCGGTAATACCCTTTTTTTGGTTTTCCTTTTGTGCATGAGAGGAGTAGGTGGCAAAGCTTGTTTCCATTTCGTAGCGCAGCCTGCCGTTGTCTGTGTAGTATACGATGTAGTATCGCAGCACATGTCCCTTTTCAACATTGAAATAATTGTAAGTAGTTATGTCTCTCAAAAGAACATGGTGATATTTAAAGCCGATTTGCCCTTGATTTTTGAGTACTAACGGGTACTGCGTTCTGAAGAGAATACCGCTTATAAGCGCAATTATTCCGATTGCCGCCAAAACAGCGTCAAAAACAATTTTAAGCGTTTGCTTTCTCTGCCTGTCATATTCCTTTGCAAGCTCGTTGATGTTATTATTTTCCATTTTTCTGTGCTTTTTCCTGTTCGGCATTAAGGTGCTGCATTGTCACCTTTTCTTTGCCTTCAAAATCATATTTTTTTTGATAATAATTTTCGCCGATTATTCTGAATTTGCCGTTGGGCATAGAGTAAATAAGGGTACAGCCTCGTTGCGAGCCTAAATTTTTGATGTTTTTATAAACCAAAGAGTCAATCGAATAGCCGTAAGTCAGCCTTATGCCTTTGTAAACAAAGGAGAAATTGTTTGTGTGGTCGTGGCCGCAGAAGAAGCCCTGCGTTGAGCCTAATGCCTGCGCGGTTTCAAAGAGATTTTCGTCCTTCTCCGAGCAGTAAATGTACGGCGGCTTTTTCTCGCCCATATAGCCGTAAATATAAGTTGTATCCCCTTTGCTTCGGTAGTGGTTCGCTTTGTAATTATTCCAGGCGGTGCGGTATTCCTTCAGCGGAATATGGAAGAAAACGAAGGATTTAATGATACTGAAATCATTTGTGTATTTGCTTCTTTTTGCACCGTCCTGCAAGGAGGCAATAGTGTGCCTGTTGCTTTCGTCAAGGGAGTTGAGCGTGTTGCGGTACCACTCGATTTGGTCGCTGTGAATATTGTCGTATTTTTCATCCAGACCGAGCTTATCCTCGGGCATATAAGCGTGGGAGTCGAGGCATACAACGGAGCGGGTGATAACGCCGTCCGTATTTTTAACATTTATAATATAATTGCCTTCGCCCGAAACCTTCTCGCTGCCTCTTTGGAACAGGCAGTATTCCGAGCACCCCTCTAATTTTTCGGCAAGCTTGGCTTCGCTTAAGAACGAGAAGCCCTGATATTCGTGGTTGCCGAAGGTATATGCCCAATAAACGCCCAAATTGTTCATCATCGTTGCGAAAACGCGCAGTTCATGAGAATTGTTAAAGGTTCCGCTTTGCGGCACGGGGAAGAAGGCGTCGCCCGTCACAACAACGAGGTCGGGCTTTTCGCGTCTGACCATGGTTTCAACAGCTTTTATCGCCTGCTTATCGTTTTTCACGCTCAAAAAACCGGCGCCTATGTGTATATCAGTAAGCTGCATTATCTTAAACTGCCTGTTTGTTGTGAAGGTATAAAAGCCCGTTTCCTCGTCAAGCAGCGGAATGAGCTGCGCCTTTGTGTCATATTCAACAGGTTTGATTTTATCAACATAGTTTAAATCACGGATTGTGCTTATGGCGTTTGCAATAAGCAAAAAAAGCACAAGACAGACAATAATGCCGATTATCCAAAACAGTATTCTTAAAAATATATTCTTTTTTTTCTTTTTCTTCTTTTTAACCATTTTTATTCCCCGTTTATTAATAATTAAAGCAAAAATCCGCCGTCAACAATAAGGTTTTGCCCCGTGATAAAAGAGGCTTTATCGCTCAATAAAAAGTCCACGGCGTTTGCAACATCGTCCGTTTTGCCTATTCTTTCAAGCGGAGTTGAAAGCCGCAGCTGTTCCATGTCCTCGGCGCTCAGAGCAGAATTCATTTTCGTGTCGATAACGCCCGGAGAAACGCAATTTACCCTTATCCCCGACGAGCCGAGCTCCGCCGCCATAGCCTTTGTAAGGCTTATTACGGCTGATTTCGAAGCCGAGTAAAGCGCTTCGCAGGACGCGGGGCTTTCTCCCCAGATGGAAGCAATATTAATTATGCTTCCGCCGCCTTTTGCAAGAAAGCAAGGCACGGCAAGAGAGCAAAGCTTGTAAACGCAGGTAAAATTCACTGCCATAAGCGAGTCAAAAGCCTCGTCGCTTACGCACTGAAAACAGCCTTTAAGCGAAACGCCTGCACAGTTAATCAGTGCGTCAATACCGCCGAAGGTTTTGATGCCGTATTCAAAAAAGGCTTCGGCTTGCTTTCTGTCCGTCAAATCCGCTTTAAAAATTTCAGCGTTCGGATAATCGCTTTTTATTTTTTGCGCGCTTTTTTCGGAGCGATTATAGCAAATAAGCACTCTGTGAGCCTTGCTCAAGAGCATTTTGCTTATTTGCTCCCCTATGCCCGAAGCGCCGCCTGTTATAAAAATATCCATCAAATTCTCCGAAATTCATAATTTGTTAATAGTTTTTTCACTTTTATACTTTATAATAATATACATTATATACTAAAGCCGACAAAAAAACAATTGAATATACAGCCTTTGGGCAATTTTTACAATATTGTAACCTTTTTTGCTCAACTATATATAGTGTTATAGGTCGAAAAAGAGCACAATAATTAGGAGTATTTGCAAAAATACACAAAAAATTTTTAAAAAACCGCCTTTTAGCCTTGCATTTTGCTAAAATATATGGTAAAATTCACATACGAATTAAATTGTTTTTGTATATTTTTTCTATGTGCAATATTACCATAGTTAATCCGATGAGGATTTTTAGGGGGAAGTAATATGTCTAACAGAATTTTTCAGGGCATTATCCATCAGATGAAGGATGCGGCGGGCACAACAGTCGGCGTTATTGATGAAAGCGGCGTGGTTGTATCCTGCAGTGACCTCGGAAAAATCGGCGAAATTCATTCACAGGGGCTTGAGAGGATTTTCGGTACTGACGGCGTAAGCTTTGTCGGAAAGTATACATACAGAAATTTCGGCTCGGTTTCCAAGGCTGAATACGCGGTGTTTGTTGAGGGAACGGATGAATCCGCAAAGAAAAACGCTTGCATTATTGCGGTGTCGCTCAGCAACATCAAGCAGCTTTATGATGAAAAGCACGACAGAAGCAATTTTATTAAGAATGTAATTCTTGATAACATTCTCCCCGGCGATATTTATCTTAAGGCTCGCGAGCTTCACTTCAACAACGAGGTCTCTCATGCTGTTTTGCTTGTGAGAACTCCAATTAAGAGCGACATTTCCGTTTTTGATTCCATTCAAAACCTGTTTCCGGACAAGAACAAGGATTTTGTTGTGTCGGTAAACGAAACGGATATAGCTCTCATCAAAGAGGTTGCTCCGAATATCGCTTTAAAAGAGCTTGAAGAGCTTGCAAAAACAATTTGCGAATCAATCCAAAAGGAATTCGGCATTAAAATTGTTATCGGTATCGGCTCTTGCGTTTTAGGCATTAAAAATCTTGCCTCCTCTTTCAGAGAAAGCCAGGTGGCGCTTGAGGTTATGAAGGTATTTGATACCGAGAAAAATATAGTAAGCTATAATAATCTCGGAATAGCAAGGCTTATTTATCAGCTTCCCACAACGCTTTGCGAAATGTTCCTTGATGAGGTTATGAAAAAAGGCTCGCTTGACTCTTTGGATCAGGAAACCCTGCTTACAATTCAAAAATTCTTTGAAAACAACCTTAATGTTTCCGAAACCTCGAGAAAGCTGTTCGTTCACAGAAACACTCTGGTATACAGAGTTGAAAAAATAAAGAAGCTTACCGGTTTGGATTTGCGCGAGTTTGATGACGCTATCGTATTCAAAGTAGCTCTCATGGTTAAAAAATACCTTGATTCAAATCCGGTTAAATATTAAATTTTATATTAAATAAGGAGTTTTATTACTTTGATAGAATTTAAAAATGTATCGAAAGTATATGAAAACGGCACAGAGGCCTTGCAAGATATTTCTTTGAAAATCGAGCAGGGCGAATTTGTGTTTGTTGTAGGTGCTTCGGGCGCCGGCAAATCCACTTTCTTAAAGCTCGTAATGAGAGAAGAAAATGTTACATCGGGCGACATCTGGATTAATGATTTCCATCTCCCCACTCTTAAGAGAAAGGCCGTTCCGAAGTTCAGAAGAAGCATCGGTATGGTTTTTCAGGACTTTAGGCTTATCCCTAAAATGACGGTGTTTGACAATGTGGCTTTTGCTATGCGCGTTGTAGGCGCAAAGGAGTCCGAAATCAGAAAAAGAGTGCCTCATGCGCTTGAGCTGGTTGCGCTTTCACACAAGGCGAGGAACTATCCGAACGAGCTTTCGGGCGGTCAGCAGCAGCGTGTTGCACTTGCGAGAGCGCTTGTAAATAAGCCGAAAATAATTATTGCCGACGAGCCCACGGGTAATGTTGACCCCGAAATGAGCTATGAAATCGTTGACCTGCTTGACAGAATATCTCAACAGGGCACAACCGTAGTTATGGTTACTCACGCTCACGACTTGGTTGACAAGTTTAACCACAGAAAGATAGTTATAGCCAACGGCAAGCTCGTTAAGGACACGGGCACGGGCTTTGATATAACTGACGAAGAGGATATTATTTACGGTTTTGAGGCTGACTCGGCGGTTTCCGAAAGCGCAAGCGAGCAAGAGGCGGCAGAGCCCGAGGAGGACGGTCTTGAAGTGCTTGACGACCTTGACGAGACTGACGATTCCGACGATATTCCTCAAACGGTTGTGGCTATAGACAAGAAGGAGAGCGACATTCCCGACGACATCTATCCCACAGAGGGACAAAATGATGAAATCATAGAGGAAATACATGATCAACTTGACGATGACTCCAGGGTTAACGACATCGTTGATCAGGTGCTCGGCTCAAAATCAACACTCAATACATTTGTAAATAAAGACAGAACCGACCTCGATTATTCCGTATTCCTTGAAAATATGGACTTAGACGATAGCGACAAGGAGGAAGAATAATGAATTCAGCAGGTTATCTTATTAAAGAGGGCTTTAGAAGCGTCGTTATCAATAAACTGATGACCATTGCTTCAATGGGCGTGCTTATATGCTGTATGCTCCTTATGGGCTGTTCAGTGCTTGTAAGCTCAAATACCACGGAGCTGTTATCAAAAATCGAGCAGCAAAATGTTATTATGGTATTTATGAACGACAACGCTACCAAAAAGCAGACTGACGCCGCTAAAGCTCAAATCGAAAAAATACCTAATGTTAAAAAGGTTGTTTACATTTCCAAGGACGAGGCTTGGAAGAATCAGCTCAAGGAAATGAACGACTCTCAAAAGGAATTCTTTGAAAACTATGCCGACGAGAGCCCGCTTCCCGATACTCTTAAGGTAGTTGTGAACGATATGAGTTCCTTTGACAGCATAGTTAAATCAATAAAAAAGGTTGACAATATTCAGAACATTCGCGAAAACAGCCAGTTGGCTCAGCGCCTTGCAAGAGTAAGGCAGGCGGTAAATATTGTTTGTATTTCCGTTGTTTCGCTGCTGTTTGCGGTATCAATTTTCATTATTTCAAATACTGTTCGTATTTCAATGTTCTCAAGAAAACTTGAAATCAGCATTATGAAGAGCGTCGGCGCGACGGACGGTTTCGTGCGAACGCCATTCATAGTTGAGGGTATAGTAATAGGTCTTTTGTCCGCAGCAATAGCGGAGCTTGCCGTTTGGGGCATTTATACGCTTGCGACAAAAGAGCTTTCAAGTATGCTCACATTATTCAACACCGGTTTTGTTCCCTTCGCGGATCTCTGGTGGATACTCTTAATCGCATTCTCTGTTTTAGGTGTAGCAACCGGTATATTCGGCTCATTTGTTTCAATGAACAAGTATTTGAAGCATGAAGGAAGTGAGCTTAATGAGATTGCTTAATAAGCTTTTACCTCTCGTTTTAGCTCTATGCCTTGTTTTTTCAAGCACCGCCGCCGTAACAGCGGCTGCCGAAAGCGAGCTTGAAAAGGCGGAAAACAGTTATGTTGCCGCAAAAAAGCAATACGACAAGCTCAAGGACCAAAAGGTTTCGGCGGAAGAAAAGCTTGTGGCGGCGCAAAATGCTTATTATGCGCTGGTAGCTCAGGTTGAAGCGTTGAACAAGAACATAGCTTCCGTTCAGGCTCAGATTAATAAGCTTGACAGAGAAATCAAGGCTTACACCGTAAAAATCAATAAACAGCAGGCTCTATTGAATAAAAAGTACAGGGAGTTTTGCGGCAGACTTAAAGCCATTTACATATCGGGCAGTATGAGCTCGCTCCAAGTGCTTTTTACCTGCGAGGATTTTTCGGATTATCTCACCCGCCTCGAAATGATTACCAAGGTCGGTGAAAAGGACGCAATCGCTATAGAAGAGCTTGAGGATTTGCTGCACGAGCTTCAGGCAATGCAGCGCCAGCTTGACGCTGACAGAGGCGCGCAGGAGGCAAAGAAAACGGAGCTTAACGAGCGAAAAAACGAGTTAGATGTTAAGAAAAGCGAAGCCGCGTCTTCGCTTGCGGAGTGCGAAAGCATTATTTCCGAAATAAAGGCGGCTCAGGCAGACGCTCAAAAGGAAATGAAAGAGGCTTTGGCACAAATAAATAAGCTTGCCGCTTCGGGCGGAATTAAAGGTTCGGGACAGCTTTGCTATCCGGTTCCGAGCTGTAGCACGGTTTCTTGCGGGTTTTACGGTTATTCAGGGCATAACGGCGTTGATTTTGCCAGCGGACCCGGACTGTACGGCGCACCTGTTGTCGCTTCCGACGACGGACAGGTCGTTGGCGCGGATATGTGGGAATATTCCTACGGTCACCATGTAACCATCGACCACGGCAACGGAATGAAAACAATTTACTGCCATATGAGCAACATTAGTGTTTCCGTAGGGCAGAATGTAAAAAAAGGTCAGATTATCGGCGGAGTAGGCTGCACCGGACATGTTATTCCCTCGGGAATGGGCGGCACGCACCTCCACTTCGGCGTAATAGTAAACGGAGCCTTTGTAAATCCGTTTAGTTACCTGTAGGGTAAAAAGCGCACGAATGCTGTCGCATTCCGAGCATTTTAACAAAATACAGGGCGAATCGGCTAATGAAAACCGTATGACGGCTCATTAGTGAGCGCCCAAACAAAGAAGTCAAAGTATTAGTTCTTATGAGGGTTAAAACGATGATGGAAAAAACATTTATCAAAAGAGCATTAACTTCGGCGCTTGGCGTTATCCTCGCTTTGTGCATAGGCTTGTCGTCCTCTATCGGCGTAGTGGCGGAGAGTCCCGACAGTCTGCGCAAAAAGATCGAGGACGCTAAAGCAAAAGCAAGCGACCTTGCGGACAAAAAGGAAGCGGCAAACGAAACCTATCAGGCAAAGTTAGAGGTTTATTATGCCGCGAGCGATGCGGTTGATGACATTAACAACCAAATTACAGCGCTTGAAGCAAAAATTGTAAAGACCGAGAATTCAATTAAAAAGCTCAAGGTTGAAATCAAAAAGCAGGAAGAGGCTATTAAGAAAAGGTATAACGAGTTTAAGGCTCGCCTTAAGTCTCTTTATATTGCAGGCAGCTTAACAAGTATGCAGGTACTTTTGACAGCCGAGGACTTTTCAGATTATCTTACTAAATTAGAGCTCGTCCGTCAGGTGGGCGAAAGAGATAATGCCGCTATTGCGGAAATGGAAAGATTGGCGGCTCAGCTTGAAAAGGACAAGCAGAAACTTGATGAGAACAAGCAAAAGCTTGAAGAGCAGGAGGCTGACCTCAAAGAGGACAGAATTGCGCTTCAGGAAGCGGAGCAGGAGGCGGAAAAGGCTAAAGATGAAAGTCTCCAGATTTTGCAGAAAATCAAGTCTCAGCAAAAGAACAACAACGCAATGCTTCATGAGTATCAGGAAGAGCTTAACGATGTTCTTGAGCAAATCAGAAAAGCTGAAGAGGAAGCAAAGAGAAGAGCCGCGATGCAGCAACAGCAGCAAGGCGGCGGCAACAGCACGCCTGCAAACTATCCTATAGTTCAGGGAACGGGTCAGTTCTGCTACCCCGTACCGGGACATACTTCAATTTCCTGCGGCTTCTACGGTTATTGGAATCACAACGGCGTTGATTTTTCCGACGGCAGCATAAACGGCGCGACTGTTGTTGCGGCGGACGCCGGCACGGTAATCAAGGTAAGCTATCTTACATATTCTTACGGTCAGCATATATTCATTTATCACGGCAATGGCTTAACTACTCAGTATTGCCACTTAAGCGCAATTTATGTGTCTGAGGGACAGACTGTTACTCAGGGTCAGTCCATCGGCGCGGTAGGCTCAACCGGCAACTCAACCGGACCGCACCTTCACTTCGGTGTGTTTGATTCGAGCGGCGCATTCTTAAATCCGGAAGGATACTTCTAAACAATAAAAATTTTAAGGTGAGGCAAATTGAAACTTTACAGTTTCCTCCAAAACAGCATATTGAAATATCTTTGTATAGTGCTACTGATTATGTCGGTAGCACTATTTCCGCTGTCACCTGCTTTCGCTGAGGGCGAAGAGGAGGAAACGACCACCGAACCCACTACCGCTCAGGCGATAGAGGTTCCCGAGGATATTCCCGACGAGGAGGACTCCGCCGAGGAGGAAGCTCCTGCCAAGGAGGAAAAGGATATTGCCACGGAGAGCAAAAAAGCCGAGATAGAAAAAATTGAAAAAGCAAAGGCGCTTTATGAGGCTAAAGAAGCGCAGTATAAGGACGCGGCAGCCGAAGTAAACGCCATAAACGGGAAAATAGAAACTCTTGAGTCAAACATTATAAAAACCGTTGAGCAAATTAATAAGCTTGAAGATGAAAAAAAGCAGCTCCAAGCCGATATTGACAATATGTTCGCTCAATTCAAGGGCAGGCTTAAGGCTATTTATATGTCGGGCAATTATACCGATATTCAGGCGCTTTTGGGTGCGGATACCTTCGCAGATTATCTTACCAGAAGCGAAATGATAAAAGCAGTTTCAAAAAAAGATGCCGCGGCAATTCAAAAAATGCAAAAGGCATACGAAAAGCTGAAGAAGAAAACGAAAAAAATTGAAATAAAGCGTGCAACGCTTGAGGTTGACGAGGCGGATTTGCAGACAAGTAAAGCGAGCCTTGAACTAAAAAAAGCAGCTGCGGCTAAAGCCTATAACGACTCTATTGAGCTTTTAAAGGAAGTTGATAAGAAGTCCAAAGCCACCAAGGTTCAAATTCAGCAAGAGCAGCATGAGCTTCAAAAGATTATAAGTATGTGCAAAAAAGAAGCGCAGATTTCTCGGGATATCGCCGAGGCTATAAAAAACGGCGACTTCAGTAACATAGATTCCGAGGTTGTTTCAAACGGCGGCTTGCTCTGCTTCCCCGTGCCTGCGTGCAGAAGCGTCAGCTGCGGTTTTTACGGCTATACAAATCACAACGGAATGGACTTTTCCGACGCAAATGTAAACGGTCAAAAGGTTGTTGCGGCGGCTGACGGCAAGGTTATGACAGTTAAGCTGCTTGATTATTCCTACGGTCATCATGTATGGATTAACCACGGCGACGAAGTTGCAACAATTTATGCTCATATGAGCAGAATCATTGTAAGAGAAGGTCAGCTTGTCAAGCAAGGGCAGGTCATAGGTTATGTCGGCACAACCGGCAACTCAACCGGACCGCACCTTCACTTCGGCTTGCTGATTAACGGAACCTTCGTAAATCCGATTAACTATTTTTAAGGAACACTCTATGGCAAATAAAGTTGATTTACACATTCATACCACCGCTTCCGACGGCACAGACACTCCTGCCGAACTGATTGAGAAAATCAGAGCGGCGGGGATAGTCACTTTTGCAATCAGCGACCACGACAGTATACAGGGAGCTTTGGAGGCGGAAAAGCTTGATACGACGGGGCTTAGTTTTATAAAAGCTATTGAGTTTTCGTGCATTACAACATATGGCAGATGTCATATTTTGGGTTATAATTATGATGAAAAAAATCCCGATTTTAAGCGAACAATCGAATACGGCACGGAAATAAGAGAAAAAAAGCTTGAGGAAAGACTTAAATTTTTGAGCAAAGAATTTTCAATTGACTTCAGCGAAGAAGAAAAGCAGCAGCTTAGGAATACCAAAAGCGTAGGTAAGCCGCATATCGCAAGGATATTGATGAAAAAGGGCTATGGTGAAACCGTTGACGGCACAATCAAAGAATATATAAACAAGTGTCCGACAAGCGTAAAAAGGCTTTCTGCCGAGCAGGCAATATCCGCGATAAATGCGTCGGGAGGAATAGCGGTTTTGGCGCATCCGCTCGGCGGCGAGGGCGAAAAGGTTGTTCCGAAGGATGTTTTTGAACAACGCCTTGAAGAATTGATTTCATACGGCTTAAAGGGTCTGGAGTGTTACTACTCGCGCTATGATGATGAAAAGATCGAGTTTTTAAAGCAACACGCAAAGAAACATTCGCTCTTGATTTCGGGCGGCAGTGATTATCACGGCAAAAATAAAACAATAGAGTTGGGGACAATTTGTGCCGACGGCGGCGAGGTTGACCCCGAAGAGCTTACTGTTTTGAGTAAAATATTAAACAAATAAGTAAACAAAAACAGCCTTAAAGTTAACTTTAACTTTAAGGCTGTTTTTCTTTTGTTTTCAGCAAATGTTAAAATTTAAATCATTGATTTATTCTTTTCTCTGCTTTTTCTGAGCTTTGAAAAAAAGTCCTGCAGAATCGCTCTGCACTCCTCCTCCATAACGCCGCAAACAATCTCGGGTTTGTGGTTGAAGGGCTTTTCAAACAGATTTGTAACGCTTCCCGCACAGCCGCTCTTTTTATCCGCCGCCCCGTACACAAGGCGCTTAATGCGGGAATTGATTATCGCGCCCGAGCACATCGGGCAAGGCTCTAAGGTCACATATAAATCGCACTTGTGCAGTCGCCAGCCGCCAAGCGCCTTGCAGGCGCTGTCAATAGCCTCGATTTCAGCGTGGCAGAGCGCGTTTTTTTCCTTCTCTCGGCGGTTTCTGCCTGTGCCGACTACTTTACCGTCGCACACAACAACCGCACCTACGGGAACCTCGTCCTCTTCAGCCGCCTGTGCCGCAAGCTCAAGCGCTAAGCGCATATATTCCCTGTCCCTGTCCGTAGCTTTACTTGACATACTGAATGGTTAATAGTGCAATAAACACAAAGCTTATTATCATGGGAACATTAACAAAGAAAGCAAAAGCCTTTTGACCTGCGTTAAGCAGCTTTGCATCCTCGCAGGAGATGTTCCCGGTTTCTTTTTTAAATAAATCTTTATCTGAGACAAAGAGTATTGCCGCGCAGACAACAGCCAAAAGAGCAATCGCGCCGGCAACGATATAATTCGCGGTTTCAAGCGTTTTTTCGGCAACTCGGTTTTCAAGAAAACTGAGTATTACCGAATAGCCGTTGTTGAGCATATGGATAATAACGCCTATCCAAAGGCTGCCGCACTTTATTGCGAAGAAAGCAAGCCCGAGCCCCACAATAAAAGCAAACGGAGCTTGAATAAGATTGCCGTGCATTATGCCGAAAATCACCGATGAGCAGATAATTGCAAACGCCATACCGTATTTTCTCATCGGCTGCATAATAACGCCTCTGAGCGCAAATTCTTCAAGCAGCGCGGGCATAATCGCCGTTGCCGCAAGAGAGAGCAACAACGCCGGTACGGTTTCGATTTTTGCCATTGAGTCGCTCGGCTGAGACAGCTCGACTCCTGCCGAGGAAAGAAGTTGGATTAAGAGATTTGTAATTATATTTGCCGCAAGGCAGACCGCAAGACCGATGGGAATACAAAGAAGAGCTCGCTTCGGCTTGATTTTTCCAAAGGGGAAGAATTCGACCTCCGGTTCGCGTTTTCGCACAACGGCAAAGGTTATCAAAAACGGTATAAAAATATAAAAGAAAGACGCAACCATTGAAAAAGCTGATTGAAAGGCAGCGCTTGAGGAGTATAATTCTTTTACAGACGGAACTAAAATTACGGTTGAAATAATAACATTCATAACCAGGAACAGTAAAATTGAAATACCTGCCATGTTTCCCAAAAACCTGATTTTTTTCTTCGCCTGTTCAATTTTCAACTGCCGTTGATACTGTTCGGCGGCAAGCTGCGGATTATAATAAGGATATTGCCCGTAGTAATACGGGTTTTGGGGATAGGAACCGTATTGCCCGTAAGGATTGTAGCCGTATTGTGCCGCATAGGGACTGTAGCCCTGCGGCGGGGCGCTTTGCGCCTGAGGCTGCCGATATTGCGGCTGAGGAGGCTGCGGTCGGTCGGGCTGAGCCTGATACTGTGCCTGAGGCGGCGCACTATTTGGCTGTGCGGTTTGTTTCTCGGCACTTTGATTTGCCGAAGAAACATGCACAAAGCTAACCTTCTTCTTAGGAGAAGGCTCTGAATTATTATTTAAAATGCTGTTGTTTTCGTTCATCTGTTCACCGTTTTCTTTTAATAATAGTTTAAGTGAATATTTATAATATTATACTACCCTGTTTTATTTTTTTCAATGAATTAGCGCTCAAAATTTGTAAATATTTGATGAACGAAAAAGCGAGTTCAAATTTGAACCCGCTTTTTTAAGTAAGAAGTAATATTGAAGAGTGAATAGGTGGGGACAGGCGGAGCCCGTCCACATCTCGCACCGTTGGTGCAATATAACTTGTGCGATAGCACAAATATCACTTGCGATTGCGCAAATATAACTCGAAAAGGCGCAGCCTTTTCCCGTAGGGCG
>CADBNM010000079.1 GCA_902796055.1 Oscillospiraceae bacterium | reverse complement strand
GTTAAAAATACTCGCAATGCGTCAGCATTACTGCGTTTTTTGCCTTGAAATAGCAAAAAATCGACAGACAAAAACTGCGTAGCATCTCTCACTTTGTAAGTTTTGAGATAATTGTTTTGCATTTGATGCCGCTTGGCTAACGCCAAGCAAAGAAAAAGCGGAAGAATTAGCCAAAAAAGACAAGTGAGAGACTGAAAAGTTCGAATCTCTATACCCATAATTATACTATAATTAATAAACAATTACAATTCTGGATTTGTCACAATTTGAAGTGAAGAGAGTTTTGCAAACTGAAATCCCGAAAAAGAAAACAGACCGAAAGAAAAAATCTGTCGGTCTGTTTTTTATTTAAATTATAGAAGATTCTTTCTGAGTTCTTCGCCCGAGAGTGCGCTCAAATAAGCAGGAGCAATATCAAAAACTGTTTTTGCGCCGCTTGCGCCTTCCTTGTTGAGTCTATAAGCCGCTCTTGCAAACGCTACAAGCACAGAGCCGGTAAATTCGGGATTAGAATCAAGTTTGAGTGAATATTCAATAATGTGATTTGTTCCCTCGCTCGTTTCTCCTGAATAAAGAACCGCGCCGCCGTGGGGAAGTCCCGAGTGGTCTTTTTTCATTTCTTCTTCACTGATAAAATGAACGGTAGTGTCATAATCCGCAAAGTAGTTGGGCATTGTTTTAATTTCTTCTTCAATTTTCGATTTGTCAGCGCCGTCTTCGGCAACAACAAAGCACTCTCTTGTGTGCTTTTGCCTTGTTGTAAGCTCAGGGTTTTCACCGTTTCTCACACTTTCAAGAGCCGCGGGAACGGGGATAGTGTACTGTCTGCAATCCTTAACGCCCTCAATTCTTCTTACAGCGTCCGAATGACCTTGGCTAACGCCCTTGCCCCAGAAGGTGTATGCCTTGCCGTCGGGCAAAACGCTTGAAGCGTAAACTCTGTTGAGCGAGAACATCCCGGGGTCCCAGCCGCAGGAGATAATTCCCACCTTGCCGCTTGCCTTAGCCGCCTTGTCAACAGCGGCATACTGCTCGGGAATTCTTGCGTGAGTGTCAAAGGAATCAATAACATTGTAAAGCGAAGCAAACTTCGGAGTTTGTTCGGGCAAATCCGTTGCGGAACCCGAGCAGATAATGAGCACATCAATATCCTCTTTGCCCTGCGCAAGCACATCAATGCTCTTAACTTCAACGCCTTTGCTTGCAATTTTAAGGCTTTCGGGAGCGCGCCTTGTGTAAACGGCTGTCAGCGACATATCGTCGTTCTTTTTTATTGCCGCTTCAACGCCTTTTCCGAGATTTCCGTAACCTAAAATACCTATTTTTATTTTCATAATAATAACCTCCAAAATCTATACTGTAAATTATACTCCAATATTTGGGATATTTCAATATCTAATATGCTTTTCTCATACCCTCACTATTTAATTAACACAAATATGGCATAAATTAGTGCAAATTGCAATATAAAAATTATAGGCAAGCCTATCATAAATCTTTTGTGGAGCGTCTTGTGTCTGATTATTAACATTGTAATAAACATAGAAAATGCACCGCCGAGCCCTGCAACTGTAAAAAGCTGTCTCTCGGGAATTCTGCGCTTGTATTTCTTTGCCTTAATCTTGTCTGCAACTGTAATGATAACCGCAAAAAGATTAATAAACAAAAGGTAAGTGAAAATCATTGTAAGCTTTAAATAATCCATATAAAGATTATAAAAGAATATAAAAATAAGTCAAGGAGTTAATATGAAAAAGTTTATAGGTGTAATACTTATTTTCGCCGTTTTATTCAGTCTTTGTTCGTGTGCCGTTAAGCGTGAAAATACTGCTGAAAAGTCGGACAGCCCCAAACTTAATTACGATTATGTAAAAGCCGTTTGGCTTCCATATTATGAAATAGGTCAACTGCTTTCCTCGCTTGATGAAAAGCAAGCAACACAAAAGCTCTCCGAAATGTTTAAAGAGCTTGCCGATATGGGCTTTAACACGGTCTTTTTTCATGCGAGGGCATTTTGCGACGCTTTTTATAAATCCTCGCTGTTTCCCTCAAGCGAATACACTTCTGCCTCCTGTGATTTGCTTAAAATTGCCGTCACTCAGGCACATAAGTACAAACTGTCTATCCACGCTTGGGTGAATCCTTATAGAGTAGCCCTCGGCAAAACCCTTGCCGAGCTTTCCGCCTCTTCACCCGCGAAAAGCCTCTATTTGAAGGATAAATCTAACCTGATAATTCTCAAAAAGGATATTTATCTCAACCCCGCTTCAACCGCCGCTCAGCGCCTTATTCTTGACGGCATACGCGAAATAATCGAAAATTATGATGTTGACGGCGTGCATTTTGACGATTATTTTTATCCCGCTAGCGTCGCTTCCTGTGATAAATCTCTCTATGCTAAATACAAAAACGCCTCGGGAAAACTTAGCCTTAACGAATGGCGCACGGAAAATGTAAATACCCTTATTTCCGCCGCAAAGCTCGTGCTTAAAACGGAAAATAAAAACCTGCTTTTCGGCGTAAGTCCTCAGGCGTCCGTAAATACAAATAAAGAAAAGCTTTACGCCGATGTGCTTTATTGGATAAATAACTCCTTTGTAGATTATATCTGTCCTCAGATTTATTTCGGCTTTGAAAATGAAACTGCGCCTTTTGAAAAAACAGCCGAAGAGTGGAAGGGGTATTGCGAGAATAAAAATGTTAAGCTTTTGTGCGGGCTTGCACTTTATAAAAGCGGCAAAACGGATGAATATGCCTCGGAGGATAAGAGCGATAAAGCCTCGCCCTACTATGAATGGCAAAATAAATCCGATATTATTTCAAGGCAAGTGCGCTTTATTAATAAGCTCTCCTGTAACGGCTTTGCCGTATATTCTTACCAATCGCTTTTTAGCGCCGAAAATGAAAACATAATAGCCGAAAACGAGAACTTAAGAGCAATATTAAAAGCACCGATGTAACTCGGTGCTTTCAGCGTGTAGAAAAACCTTTTTCTACACGCTGAGCAGATGTTGAAAGAGTGAGATGAAATCCGCCAACTGAAACGCTGAGGCGT
>CADBNM010000078.1 GCA_902796055.1 Oscillospiraceae bacterium | reverse complement strand
TTGGAGTATCGGGGATAAGAGTTGTTAAGGCTAACAAGCCTAAAACTCAATATCTAACGCACACTTATCCCGATTTTTTCTTGAAATAATAGAGTATTCCTTCAAATAAATAGGAATAATTGCACGCAATCTATTGAGTTTTAGGTGTGAACAGTTTTGCTTAATGATTTTTTGATTAATGCAAGGCAAATATAGCAGGCAGGCTATCTCCTGTCAATATATTTGCCGAAGCAGTTGCGAAAAAGAATACGCAAAACCTTATTATCCTTAGCAACTCTTATCCCTAACGCCTCAGCGCAGATGCTGACAAATTTTATCTCACTCTTTCAACATCTACCCGTGTCTTTTCAGGTAATAAGTAATAGTGAAGAGTGAAAAGTTTATTAAATGCGTTGCTTGCAACGCCACCTTCATATTCGCGAGGCGAATATTTCATACGCGCAAGCGTATTTCATTTGTGCGGAGCACAAATTTCATTAAAAAAGAACGGCAAATTTGCCGTTCTTTTTTCTTAATTGTATCCTTTAGGATTATTTTTTTGCCAGCGCCATGAGTCGGCGCACATTCTTTCAAGGTCAAATTCGGTTTTCCAACCGAGTTCTTTGAGCGCTTTCGAGGGGTCGGAATAGCAAACCGCTATATCGCCGGGGCGGCGAGGACAAATCTTATATTCAACCTTTTGACCGCTCGCCTTTTCAAACGCCTTTACAACATCGAGCACGCTGTAGCCTACGCCTGTGCCGAGGTTATAGGTAAACAGTCCTGTTTCCTTCATCGCCTGCTCAACTGCCACGATATGACCCTTTGCGAGGTCAACAACATGGATATAGTCCCTGATACCCGTACCGTCAGGCGTATCGTAATCATCGCCGAACACATTCAGGTAAGGTCTTTTGCCGACTGCAACCTGAGTGATATAAGGCATAAGATTATTCGGTATTCCGCTCGGGTCCTCGCCTATTCTGCCGCTTTCGTGAGCGCCGATGGGATTGAAATATCTGAGCCTTTCAATGCTCCATTCATTATCCGATTCATACAAATCGGCAAGGATTTTTTCTATCATCAGTTTAGTTCTGCCGTAAGGATTGGTAACGCCGCCTGTTTCCATATCTTCTTTAAGAGGTGAAATGTTTTTGCCGCCGTAAACCGTTGCAGACGAAGAGAAAACAAACTTTTTGCAGCCAAAGGCATTCATAACCTTGAGCAATTTAACCGTGCCTGCAATATTGTTATCATAATACACAAGCGGTTTTTCGCAGCTTTCACCTACCGCCTTTAAGCCTGCGAAATGAATAACCGCCTCAATGTTTTCGCTCTGGAACATATTTACAAGCTGCTCGCTGTATCTGATATCAGCCTTATAAAAAGGAAAATGCTTTCCCGTAAGCTCGGTTATCCTTTCAAGCACAGCCTTTTTTGAATTTGAAAAATTATCGAGCACAACAATATCATACCCCGCATTAAGCAGTTCAACGCAGGTGTGCGAACCGATATAGCCTGCGCCTCCGGTAACAAGAATTGCCATAAATACTCCTCCTACTTGTTTCTTTTAGTTTATTATATCAGCAAGCGGCGGTGATTACAACATATTTTTTGTATGTTTACATTTAATTTATAATTTATTTGTCGCATTTTTTCGTAAAAAATGTTTATTGCTTATTTTAATTTTAAAGACTATAATATATAAGTAAATTAAGTTAATTAATTAGGAGACAAAATGAAAGAGAACAAAATGGGCACTATGCCCATAGTAAAACTGCTTATAACAATGAGTCTGCCGATTATTATTTCAATGGCGGTGCTGGCTTTTTATAATATCGTTGACACTTACTTTATTTCCATGGTAAGCCAAAGGGGCATAACCGCCCTCGGTTACGCTTTTCCCGTGCAAAACATTATGATTGCTATGGCGACGGGAACAGGCGTAGGTATTAATGCGCTCGCTTCAAAGGCTCTCGGTGAAAAAAATAAGCCCAAGGCTTCAAAAATAGCCATGCAGGGCGTTTTAATCGCACTTTGCGCTTCTGCTTTATTCTTCCTTATCGGCCTTTTCGGCTCGGAACCTTTTATGCGACTGATGGTTAAAAACTTAAACGAAACCGAGGATGTAAGAAACGAAATAATAAAACTCGGCGCGGATTACCTTAAAATCGTTTGCTGTGTAAGCGCGGGAATTTTCATTGAAATAAGTTTTGAAAGAATACTGCAGTCCACAGGCAAAACAATATTCACAATGTTTTCGCAGGGTATTGGCGCGGTAACAAACATCATACTTGACTACATCTTTGTTTTAGGTAAATTCGGCTGCCCGAGAATGGGTATAAAAGGCGCCGCCATAGCAACGGTTATAGGGCAGTTTGTGGCGGCAATTCTCGCCATCATATTCAACCTTACAAAGAACAGCGAATACAAACTCAAATTCAGCGACATCAAGCCTAACAAGCATTATATAGGCGAAATTCTTTATATCGGTCTGCCGAGCGTACTGATGGTAGCAATAGGCTCGCTGATGAACTTCCTTTTAAACAAGGTTATTCTCAACGCCTACGGAGCAGACCCGATAACGATTTTTGCTTACTACTTCAAGCTGCAGTCGTTTATATTTATGCCGCTGTTCGGACTCAACAACGGCATGGTACCGATTTTGGGCTACAATTACGGCGCAAGAAACAAAGAAAGGCTCTACAGCACAATCAAAACAGCTATGTGCTTTGCCTTCGTTATAATGATGTTAGGGCTTGCGGCGTTCCAATTCTTCCCCAAACAGATACTCTCTATATTCTCGGTTACGCCGTCAATGATGGAAATAGGCGTAAAAGCGTTCAGAATTATATCGCTTGCATTTATATTTGCAGGAATTTGTATTGTGTGCATTTCGGTTTGCCAGGCTCTCGGAAAAAGTATGTACGCTTTCTGGATTTCCTTCGGCAGACAGCTTATTGCGCTTATCCCTGCGGCATATATCCTTTCGGCAATTTTCCACGATATGAACGCAGTTTGGTGGGCATTCCCGATTGCGGAATTTGTATCGCTTTTAATGTCGCTGTACTTTATAAGGCGAGTGCTTAAAAAGTTGGATTGGAGCCCGGTGGAGAAAACGGCATAGCCGTTTTCAGTGATATTTGTGCTACGCACAAGTGATATTGCTTCGCAGTGTTAGCCGAGCAATCTATGATTGCGAACGCCAAGGTTCTGCCGACAGGCAGGTTCTCATATGTTTTGCAAGCAAAACTTGATATGTTGCCGTTGGCAACTCGATATGCAATGTAATTGCTCGATATAATTTGCTTTGCAAATTTCGATATGTGCTAACGCACTCGATATGCACGGCAAAGCCGTGTTTGATATGCGCCGTTGGCGCAAAAAAGGTTAGGAGTTCACAAAAGTGAACTCCCCTGTTTGTACCCTCGCATTGCGAGGGTAGGCAAAAACCCCGACGGAAATCCGTCGGGGTTTTTGTAGTTGAATTGTTATTTTGTTTTAACTGCCTTAACTGCGCTCCATGCGGAGTAGTAGTTTGCGCCGCTAATTGCTTTATAAGTTCTTACTCTTACATAGAAAGTTTTATTTGCTGCAAGTTTGCTTACTGAATATTTAAGCGTTGCGGCTTTTTTGATTGTTACGGTCTTTGCGCCGCTAAACTTATTATTAGCAGCATACTGCAATTGATAACCTGTTACAGCGCCTTTCTTCCACTGAGCGGTGAAGGCTTTCTTTGCGCCTGTTACTTTAACAAGGCTTGTTGCAGCGGGAAGTGTGGGCGAATTGATTGTAGTCCATGCGCCGTAATAATTCTTACCGTCTGCGGCTTTGATATAAAATCTTACTCTTGCTTTATAGGCGTGACCTGCAGCGAGCTTTGAGAATGTATAAGCATTTCCGGTTAATACCTTATTGCCTGCGCTCTTACCTGCAGAGTTAAGCA
>CADBNM010000077.1 GCA_902796055.1 Oscillospiraceae bacterium | reverse complement strand
ACAAAACTGTTTACATCTAAAGTTTATTAGATTGCGTGCAATTATTCTTGTTTTTTTGAAGGAATACGCTCTTATTTCAATAAAAAAAGGATAAGTGGGCGTGATATAATAAACTTTAGACATATTAGCCTTAACAGTTTTTATCCCATATACTCCAAGTTTCAGTTAGCGGAAGTGCAAAAAATCCGAAACCTGAACGGTTTCGGATTTTTCCCTTATGATTATTAGATTGTTAGTTTAAAATAAAATACTTTTGCATACTCAAAATATACTGATACTTTATATTTTGGTCTGCACGGTTTTTGCCTCTTTCTGAGCAATCCTACTTATTCTTCTTCGAATTCGATATCAAATTCAAGCGGTTCGCCGCAGGCAGGGCAATCAACCGAGCCGCCGAGAATTACGCTTTCCTGAAGATAAATAGTTTCATGACAGGCAGGGCACTCGATTTCATAGAGCTCCTCACCGTCTTCCTCATCGTCAAAACCTTCTTCAGCCTCTTCTTCGGTTTCGGGCTCTGCTGCGGGCTGAGCTTCTATTTCAGGCTCTTCTTCGATTTCCTCCTCTAAATCCTCTTCAAGCTCATCGCCTTCAAAGTCAAAGTCGTCCTCGTCAAAGTCGTCTTCGATTTCTTCGTCTTCCAAGTCCTCGTCAAGCTCCTCCTCGGAAAAATCAAAAGGCTCTTCCTCAAAATCGTCATCATCGAAAGAAATTTCATCCTCAAAGTCGCCGTAAACCATACTCTCAACTGCACCGAGGTCTTCATCAACCTCAGAAAGTCGTGAATCAATATTATCAATATTCTCGGCATTTGCCTCAACATCCTCGACAAGAGAATTAAAAACCTTTAAAAATGCGCCGAAAATCTTTTTTGTGTCCTTATCCGCAAAATTAGTAGCGTCAATCAACCCTTTTAAATATGCTACTTTTTCGGAAGTTGTCATATCCATTTTAATACTCCTTAGTAATTAATTACTCTCCGGTAAAAAAATTAGTAATAAAACTATTTATTTGCTCTGCCGAGGCACTCGCCTGTACGAGTGTCAATTTTAATAAGCTCGCCTTCATTCATAAAGCCGGGAACCTTAACTACCGCGCCTGTTTCAACTGTTGCGGGCTTGGTAACATTAGTAGCAGTGTTACCCTTAACGCCGGGTTCTGTTTCGGTGATGAGCAAATCGACAAATGTGGGAGGCTCAACGCTGAAAACATTGCCTTTAAAGGAAACCAATTTACATACCATATTCTCTTTAACAAACTTAAAGTTATCGCCGAGAACGGAAGCGGAAATAGGAGCCTGCTCGTAAGTATCGGGATCCATAAAGTAGTAAAGCTCACCGTCGTTATAAAGATATTCCATATCCTTTCTCTCAACGAAAGCCTGCTCAAATTTTTCAGTGGGGTTGAAAGACCTTTCAACCACGCTACCTGTAATTACATCTTTATACTTAGTGCGAACAAAAGCTGCGCCCTTGCCCGGCTTAACATGCTGAAATTCAACTACCTGATATACCTTACCATCCATTTCAAAGGTCATACCGTTTCTGAAATCACCTGCTGAAATCATTGAAAATTCCTCCCAGTATACTATTTTGTTATTTTCTATATTATATTATTTATAAGCAAATAAATCAAGTATTAAATTAAAGAACAATTAAATTCTTGGGCGAATGAGTTAAATTGAGCGTTTCATCGCCAAGGTTTACTACCATATCTTCAATTCTTACCCCGAACTGATCGGGTATATAAATACCCGGCTCTACCGTTACGACATCGCCCTGTTCAAACACTTCTTCCGACTTGGGCGCAAAGCAGGGGTTTTCGTGAATTTCCACGCCTACTCCGTGCCCTAATGCGTGCCCGAAGTATTTGCCGAAGCCCGCTTTTTCGATAACATCTCTCGCCGCTTTATCAACCGCCGAACAGCGCGCGCCGTCTACCGCCGCTTCAATGCCCGCTTCCTGCGCTTCAAGGACAGTGTTATACACCTTTTTCATTTTCTCGCTCGCAAAGCCGAGCGCCACGGTTCTGGTCATATCCGAATGGTAAAAATCTACCACTGCGCCGAAGTCCATAGTGATGAAATCACCCTTTCTCACTTGCCTGCTTCCCGCTACGCCATGAGGTTTTGCACTATTTTCGCCCGACACGACTATTGTCTCAAACGAAAGTGCGTCAGCGCCGTGAGAGAGTAAATAAAAATCAAGCTCGAGCTGTATTTCCTTCTCCGTCATACCCTCTTTTATAAAAGAGCACATATGAGAAAAGCAATCGTCGGTTATCGCCTGCGCCGCCTTGATTTTTTCTATTTCGTCCGCGCTTTTTTTACGGCGAATTTTTAAAATCAAATTATCAATATCACCCGAAAAATCGAATTCTACGCCCTTTATTTCTTTTTTAAAGAAGGCATATTCTTCAATCGTTGTGTGCTTAGCTTCAAAGGAGGCGGTTTTTATGCCTTCTTCTTCAAAAAAAACATTTAAAGTATCATAAAAGGACTTGGTTTGAAGGCGCACCTCGGCGTCCTTAATGCTTTGCTTCGCCGCCGTGATATACCGCGAATCGGTATAAAAAAACGCGCCTTTTTTTGTTGCGATTAATGTTCCGTTACTCGCGGCAAAGGACAAAAAGAAATTACGGTTATCCTCACTTGTGATAACCGCACAATCCGTATTTTCGGGCAGTAAAGAAATTAACTTTCGAGTTTTATTCATTTTAACATCTCCGCTAAAATATCAACCGCTTTTAAATATGAGCCTTTTCCAAGCCCCATTACCGTTGCGGCGCAAACGGATGTAAGCACGCTGATTTTTCTGAATTCCTCGCGCTTTGTAATATCGCTCATATGAGTTTCAATTACGGGAACAGCTATACCCTCAACAGCATCGTGAATGGCATAAGAATAGTGCGTCCACGCGCCTGCGTTTAAAACAACGCCATCATACTTCCCCGCGCTTTTATGGAGCGCCTCGACGAGTTCGCCCTCATAATTTGTCTGAAAAAAATCACACTCTATGCCCTTATTTGCGGTATATTCCGCTATTTCGGAATTGATGTCCTCAAGCGTTTCGCCACCGTAAATTTCAGGGCTTCTTGTGCCTGTAAGATTTAAGTTTACACCGTTTAAAACTAAAATACGCATTCTTTTAAGTCTTCCTCTCTCATTTCAGCCTTAATCTGCGGCGGAAAGTCAAACTGTGTTCCGTGAAGCTCATTATACATTTTAAGATATTTACGCTCTATTGCGCGCCTTTTCTTAAAGATGTTTTTATAAAAAGGATTTGTTTCAAACGCATAAGGCATTAAATAGATAGACAAAATATCAGCCCTGTTTGCGCCTACGATGTCGGTTTTCATCTGGTCGCCGAGCATACATACCTCTCCGTGCTTCAAGCCCATTCTTTTAGTGAGCTTTTCATAATATATCTGCCTCGGCTTATGGCAGCGGGTTTGATAATACTTAATGCCGAGCGCCTTTACAACGGGATAGTTGCGCACCCAATAAGCATTCGACATTATGCAGACCTTTATTCCTGCTTCGTCCATCATCTTTACCCACTCGGCAGCCTCGGGTATAATTTCCTTGCGGTTATCGTAAGCAAGCGTGTTATCGGTATCGCAAAGCACGCCTTTTATGCCCTGTGAAGCCAAATACTCGGGGGTTATTTCAAGTATCGAATTGAAAATAACATCGGGCAAATAGAGTTCTTCCTTAATCATATTTTTCTCCTAAAACTAAAGGGCGAACAACTAAGTTCGCCCATTATGTATTAATTAATACTTGCGTTTACGAGCAGCCTCAGATTTTTTCTTACGCTTTACAGAAGGCTTTTCATAATGCTCTCTTTTGCGTACTTCCTGAATGACGCCGTCACGAGAAGTCTGCCTCTTAAAACGCCTGAGCGCGCTCTCAAGAGATTCATTTTCTTTTACACGAACCGTACTCACTATCTTCCCTCCCTTATAATGCTTCCTTACAGAAACGGGATTTCTATACTTCTATAGATACGACATTATTATACATAGAAAACATTTTATTGTCAATAAATTTTTTCTTATATAATAAAATTTTTAAAACTGTTGAAAGATAATCACATTAATCACTTAACAACGATATTTACAAGTCTGCCCTTGATGTAAATCTCTTTAACTACAGTTTTACCCTCGCAGGCAGCCTTGATTTTTTCGAGCGAGCGAGCCTTTTCGAGCACGCTGTCCTGCGCTTCATCGACGCCTATAGTAATCTTTTCTCTTACCTTGCCGTTGATTTGCACAACGATTTCAACGCTCTTGTCAACGCATTTCTCTTCATCAAAAGTAACCCAAGCCGTTTCATTGAGCATACCGCCGAAGGACTGCGCTTCCCAGATTTCCTCGGTAATATGAGGCGCGAAGGGATTAAGCATAATAAGCAAAGAGCGAAGCTCCGCTTTGTTTACGCTGCCCTTAGCGTAAATATCGTTAAGCAGGCTCATCATAGCCGCAATAGCGGTGTTGGGCTTAAGATTATCAATATCCTCGCTGACCTTTTTGATTGTTTTGTGGAACGCGACTTCAAGTTCGGAAGAATACTCGTCACCTTCCTCGAGAATATCCTGCAACGCCCATACTCTTTCAAGAAAACGCTTACAGCCCTTGATTGACTGACTCGACCACGGAGCCGCCTTTTCAAAGTCGCCTATAAACATTTCGTACATTCTCAAGGTGTCTGCGCCGTAGTTATCAACAATTTCATCGGGATTAACGACATTGCCTCTCGACTTTGACATCTTCTCATTATTTTCGCCGAGTATCATACCGTGAGAGGTTCTTTTTGAATACGGCTCCTTTGTGGGAACAACGCCGATGTCATAAAGGAATTTATGCCAGAAACGGCTGTAAAGCAAGTGAAGGGTTGTATGCTCCATACCGCCGTTGTACCAATCTACGGGCATCCAGTAATCAAGCGCTTCCTTTGAAGCCAAAGCCTCGTTATTATGCGGGTCGCAATAGCGAAGGAAGTACCAAGACGAACCTGCCCACTGAGGCATAGTGTCCGTTTCTCTTGTCGCTTTGCCGCCGCAGTGCGGGCAGGTGGTGTTCACCCAATCGGTGAGCTTTGAAAGCGGGCTTTCGCCGTTATCGGTAGGCTCATAGGAGTCAACGACGGGCAGTTCAAGCGGAAGTTCGCTCTCATCAATCGGAACATAACCGCATTTTTCACAATGTACTATCGGAATGGGCTCGCCCCAATAACGCTGGCGGGAGAATACCCAGTCGCGCAGTTTGAAGTTTACCTTTTCATGACCGAAGCCCTTTTCGGTAAGCCAATCTTTTATAGCAACTTTTGCTTCTTCAACGGGCATACCGTTAAGAAAATCGGAGTTTACCATAATGCCTGTAGCGCAGTCGGTGAATGCTTCTTTTTGCACATCGCCGCCCTTAACGACTTCGATAATCGGCAAATCGAATTTCTTTGCAAATTCCCAGTCGCGGGTATCGTGAGCAGGTACAGCCATAATCGCACCCGTACCGTAAGAAGCCAAAACATAGTCCGAAATGAATATCGGGATTTCTTTACCGTTAACGGGGTTTACAGCCCTTACACCCTTGAGTTCAACGCCCGTTTTATCCTTATTAACTTCTGTTCTTTCAAAGTCGCTCTTTCTTGCAGCCGCCTCCTGATAAGCCTTAATTTCATCAATATTTTCGAGCTTATCTGCCCACTTTTGGAGATACTTATGCTCGGGTGAAATAACCATATAGGTTGCGCCGAACAAGGTATCGGGACGGGTGGTATAAACGGTTAAAATATCGCCTGTTGTGGCTTTAAAATCCACCTCGGCGCCCGTTGAACGGCCTATCCAGTTTCTCTGTTGGGTCTTAACTCTCGGGATATAATCAACCTCGTCCAAATCATCAATAAGGCGCTGAGCATATTCGGTGATTTTAAGCATCCACTGGCTCTTAACCTTCCTGATTACTTCGCTGCCGCAACGCTCGCAAACGCCGTTTGCCGCTTCTTCATTGGCAAGCACGCATTTACAGGAGGGACACCAGTTTACAGCCATTTCCTTTTTGTAGGCAAGACCTTTTTTAAACAGTTGAAGGAATATCCACTGAGTCCATTTATAGTAAGACGGGTCTGTGGTATTTATTTCCCTCGACCAGTCAAAAGAGAAGCCGATTGACTGCAGCTGCTCCTTGAAATGAGCGATATTGTTTTTGGTTACTATTTCGGGATGAATATGGTTTTTAATTGCAAAGTTCTCCGTGGGCAGACCGAAAGCGTCCCAGCCCATGGGATAGAGAACATTGTAGCCCTGCAAACGCTTTTTGCGGGCAACGATATCGAGCGCCGTATAAGAACGCGGATGCCCTACATGAAGCCCCTGTCCCGACGGATACGGAAATTCGACAAGACAATAGTATTTAGGCTTCGATGTATCGTCCGAAGCGTAAAAGGTACCGTTTTCCTCCCAAATTTTCTGCCATTTTTTCTCGACCTTTTTATAGTTATAATTAGCCATTTTTATCCCCCTGACTTAATCTGTTACCCAGTTTGAAATGTCGATGTTTTCACCGTCAGCCCAAAGGTGTTCCAAATCGTAAAACTGCCTTGCTTCCTCATTGAGAACATGGACTACAACATCGCCGTAGTCAAGCAAAATCCAGCCCGTGCTCTTACCCTCAATGTGGTGAGGCTCTACGCCGTCCTTGCTCATTTTGTAATCAACTTCATCCGCAAGCGCCTTAACTTGAGTTGAGGAGGTGCCTGCCGCAATTACAAAGTAATCGGCAATAGTTGAAACATCGCTAATCTTAATAAGCTTGATATCCTGACCTTTTTTTGAATCAAGTGCTTTAATAATAATTTCACATTTTTTAATAGCTTCCATAATTTCCATCCTTTATTTATAAAAATTCATTGCATCTATAGTATCGGGGTGAACGGCGAGTCCTCGTTTTTCAAGGCTCTCGACCGTAAAACGCGCACCCTCGAAAACTGCTTTATCAATATCCGTTTCGGCAAGGAATCGGATTTCATCGACTTCTTTATAGTCCCTTTCTTTTGAAGTGAAGTCGGCGGTATAAACGATTTTTTCGAGCATACTCATATCGGCTTTGCCCGTTGTGTGGTAGCGCACCGCCGAAATGATGTCATTATCGTCAATACCGTATTCACTCTGTATAAAAACGCTGCCGCTTATTGCATGCCAGAGTTTTTTCGAGTTCTTTTCAAGTTCGCTTAAGTGTATTCCGCCGTTTTCGATGATTTTTAGCTGCTCGGCGGGCGGAGTATTTTTTGTGCAATCGTGCACAAGCCCCGCAAGGTATGCTTTTTCTTCATCCTCGCCATAAATTAAGGCGAGCTTT
>CADBNM010000076.1 GCA_902796055.1 Oscillospiraceae bacterium | reverse complement strand
TTCTTCGGTGGCTGTCCTAATACAACTTACGGTGAATCGGTCGCCTGTGTTGCGCTGACAGGAAACGCTTCAATCACTACGATCATTGCAACGGCGATCCTGTGTATCCTGTCCTCGTTCATAACTCCCGCCGTCGCCTTTGTTGATTCAATACCTCCGTGCGTTATGGGAGGCGTCTGCATTGCCCTGTACGGATTTATCGCCGTCAGCGGCCTTAAAATGATTCAGGCGGTCGATCTGAACGAAAACAAAAATCTATACGTGGTATCTACTATCATGATAGTCGGTATCGGCGGATTGGAACTGACGATCGGCGCTGTCACTTTAACGGAAATTGCAACCGCTCTCATTCTTGGAATCATCGCTAATGTTGTACTGTCTGGAAAAAGAAAGAGAAAAGATTGAAGAGTTCGAATTTTTCAAGTATAATAATAAAAAAGAGATATTAAAACTGGAATCCGTGGAGGAAGCAGGTCAGATGGAATTAGAAGTATTAGCGTATAATCTTACCGTTTGCAAATTGACGGATATATCAAATATAGACACGACAACCGACATCTTTTTTATCGGGAAAACGGATGAAGAATTATCTTTAGTTTGTAAAACGGAAGACACTCCGGCTGAGACGGTTGAGAGAGACGACGAATGGAGGGGCATTCGAATTCAGGGAACATTGGATTTTTCATTGATTGGAATTTTATCAAAACTATCAGGCATCCTTGCTGAACATAAAATCAGTATCTTTGCAGTATCAACGTACAACACGGATTATATTCTTGTGAAAGAAGAAAACTTTGAAAAGGCGTTAAAAGTTTTGGCTTCCGCAGGATATGCAATCATATAGCCGGAACAAATTAATGATGTGCCGTTCTGGGCTATTTTGTTGGTGTAAAAACTATAATTCTCGGGCAGATTGAAATTGCGCCTAAAATCCCAAACTTACGCCAATTTCGCCCTTGGGCTATTTTGTCTGTTAATCACAGAAAAAAGCAGTTCTACGGAACTGCTTTTTTCAATGATATTTGCCCTGCGGGCAAGTGAAATAGCTACGCTTCGTCCAAACAATCTTCGCAACAGAATGAATTTGCGAGCAAACCCATTAAGTGTTGCTTCGTTTGTTTCTCCTCTTCCCCAAAAAGTTTTCTGCGAAATTCTTTTTGGGGTCCCCGTTAGTTTGCCTACGCAATATGAAATATTTGCTGCGCAAATATGGGCAAATTTTACTTCACATTGTGGTGAAGCCACAATATTTCATGCCGTCAAAGGCGGTATTTCATAACTGCCACCGGCAGTTATTTCATTAAAAAAAAGAAATTTTGAAAATGCGCGCAGCCATCAGGTTTTTTGAAAAATAAATCCGTTATCAACACTCCCACCAAAAAATCCGTCGACTATGTCGGCGGATTATTCAATTAAATTCATTTTTTGTATAAGACAAGGAACCGTCCCCCTGTCTCACAGAAATTATACGACAAGGAAGTGTTCCCTGTCTTGCGCATTAACTATTAGTATAAGCATTATAGTTCAAATCAAAATGGCTATTGGTATAAATGTATTGTTTTTTACCGTCTTTTTCAATAACTATTCTCTGATAGATAGGTATAAACCAAGAACGCTTCTCTCCGTCTTGCCAATCCAAAACATTTATATCACTAAAGTATAACCAATTTACATAAACATTATAAGACTCTTTATCATTTTTAAAGTTGCCAAGATAAGCAGTATAGCGTGTTTGCTTCATTAATGATGCATTACTTGTTTCATTGATTTTTTGAGTTGTAAAATCATAAATATATAGTTTTTTGTCTTTTTCAATAACAAGTGAATTATCTGTATTTGTTTTCAAATTTCCTGTAGTTGTCAACTTAGGTGACGAATTGCTTTTGAAATCAAAGGTATATATTTCACAGTATTCACTTTTTTCATAATTGTATTTTGAAAAAACCAAATTATTATCAACGATTATATATTTATCACATTCTTCGCAAAGAACCGTTCTATTAAGGTCGTTTGTATTAATCACGATTAGTTCATTATTTGCTGTACAATAAACAATATAGTTTTCAATAACCGTTAAATGGTACGGATTAAACTCTCGTTTTATTACTTGGATTTCACCTTGCCGGCAATACAAAATATCCCCATAAGTTGCATCTTGTTCCATTTCCTCCTTGTCTGCATTTTCAACAAAATTCCCATATTTGTCAGTTCCGTTACTTATGGCGACAAACCCATTTTTTATAGGAGTATAATTGCTAATATTAGGATATCCGTCAATAACAACTTTTTCTTTCTTTTTTGTTGAAAAATCATAAGAATACGATTCCGATTCCTCGCCATTGTCAAAGTATATTACACCACTTTGAATTATTCTGCTACCGGAAAAGTTGATACAAATAACAAAGATTAGTGATAATAAAAATAATACACAAACGCAGAAAAAAACTCGACCTTTTTTTGATTGTTTCATATTGTACCTCCAAGTCCATATTATGTAAATCAATTATATTTTAGATGTCGGTAAAATTATGACCTCGCCGCAGGCAATATATCACTACCTGCAAGGCACTTACCACCCACTTACATTCCCCTTTTGCAGGGCATGGATGATTTTGGTTTCGAGGTTTTCGTATTTTTTAGAGAGGTCTTTTACGAGCAGTTTTATTTCTTCTCTCTCGGTGTTTTTATCCGCAGGGCAGGCGGATTTTATTACGGGCAGATTTTCCCTTTTGACTGCCTTTATTACATCGCTTTCTCTTGCGAAAATTAGCGGTCTTATCATATACAAATCTTTTCTCGAGAGATAAGACACGGGAGAAAAGCACTCGAAAACGCCGCCGTTAAAAAGGTTCATCAGGGCGGTATCGGCAGCGTCGTCCAAATGATGTCCGAGCGCGATTTTATTGCAGCCGAGCGCCTTTGCCTCATCGTGCAACATTCCCCTTCTCATTCTTGCGCAAAGCGAGCAGGGATTTTTTTCTTTTCTCGTTTCAAATATAATATGATAAAGATTTGTTCTCTTGATTTTATACTCTACTCTGAGCCTTTTGCATAGCGTTTCTATTTCGGAAAAATCGCCCTCCTTGCCGCCGAAGCAGGGGTCAATGGTTATCGCCTTAACTTCAAAGCTTTCGGGATAAAATCTGCGCAGCTCGGCAAGCGCCGCGAGCATGGCGGTGCTGTCCTTTCCGCCTGACACGCCTACCGCAATAACATCGCCCGATTGCACCATATTGTATTTTTCCATAGCCGCACGCATATAAGACATTAACTGTTGCATTTCTTTTCCCTCCGACTTGTTTATTTTATCACGAAAAAATAATTTTGCAAATATATAATAATCTGTTATAATAAAAATAGATTTTTTGGGAGATGATAATATGAAATATATGGTTTTACTTTATGACGGTATGGCTGATGAGCCCGTGCCCGAGCTTGACGGCAAAACGCCGATGATGTGCGCGAAAAAACCGCGCTTTGATTACTTCGCTTCAAAAGGTGAAGTGGGTATGGTGAGAACCGTTGCAAAGGGGTTGAAGCCCGGCAGCGATGTCGCTAATTTATCCGTGCTCGGTTACGACCCCGCAAAATGCTACACGGGGCGTTCTCCGCTTGAGGCGCTTTCAATGGGAATTGATATGAAGGATACGGACGTTTCGCTTCGCTGCAACCTCGTAACGCTCAGCGACGAGCAAAACTACGAGGACAAAAAAATGCTCGACTACTGCGCTGGCGACATTTCGAGCGAGGAAGCGGCTGAAATAATAAAGAGCGTAAACGAGCATTTCAAAAACGACATTTACGAATTCTTCCCCGGTATTCAGTACCGTCACTGCCTTATCTGGCACGGCGGCACAACCGACCTCGGCGATATGACTCCGCCGCACGATATTTTCGGCAAGGTGGTAGGTTCTTATCTTTCGGCAAGCGAAAACGCAAAGCCTCTTATTGAAATGATGAAAAGAAGCTACGATTTCCTCAAAGACCACCCGATAAACAAAAAAAGAGTTGCCGAGGGCAAAAAACCCGCCAACTCAATTTGGCTGTGGGGCGAAGGCAGAAAGCCGATGTTAGAGGACTTTTATAAACTCAGGGGCAAAAAAGGCGCGATTGTAAGCGCGGTTGACCTGCTCAAAGGCATAGGCAAGGCAGCGGGAATGGAAACTCCCGAGGTTGAGGGCGCAACAGGCTACATTGATACAAACTTCAAGGGCAAAGCCGAATGTGCGGCAAAGCTGCTCGAAAACAACGACTTCGTTTACCTTCACTTTGAGGCTACCGATGAATGCGGTCACAGAGGCGAAACCGAGAATAAAATCAAGGCGATTGAAATGCTTGACGATATTGTGCTTCCCATCGTTACCGAGGCTCTCGAAAAGTATGGCGACTACAAGGTGATGATACTCCCCGACCACCCGACTCCCATTGTTAAAAGAACGCATACCTCCGACCCCGTACCGTATATGATTTACCACAAAACGGGTGAAAAAGAGTCGGGCGTTAAGTCAATAAACGAAAAAACGGCTGCCGAAACAGGAAACTTCGTTGACTTCGGTCCTTCGCTTATTGAAAAATTCTTGAGTGAGTAAGCCGAACAGGAGAAAAATATGGATTACAAAAGAATGAGCGTATACCAAATTTGGCCGAGGTCTTTTTGCGATGGCAACGGCGACGGTATAGGCGACCTTGAAGGCATTTATTCAAAATTAGAATACATCAGGGATTTGGGCGTGGACTGCATTTGGTTCAGCCCGCTCTATCCAAGCCCCAACGCCGATTACGGCTATGATATTGCCGATTACAAGAACATTCACAAGGACTACGGCACTTTGGCGCAGTTCAAAAAGGTGCTCGACAGGGCGCACGAATTAGGCTTAAAGGTCATTATGGATTTGGTTGTAAATCATTCGTCGGATGAAAACAAATGGTTTACCGAGGGCATTAATCCCGACAGCAAGTACCACGATTATTATATCTGGCGCAAGGGCAGGGGTAAAAACGGCAAAAGACCGCCCAATAACTGGCTCTCGCTCATTGACGGCGGCGCATGGGAATACAACGAGCAAAACGGCGAATATTATCTTCATGTTTTCGCCAAAAAACAGCCCGACCTTAATATGGATAACCCGCAGGTGAGAAACGAAGTCAAGGACATTATGCGCTTTTGGCTTAATATGGGCGTTGACGGGTTCAGAGAAGATGTAATCACCCTCATTTCCAAAAAAGAGGGCTTGCCCAACGGCTTCCCGCTTCCTGCGGCGACAGGTATGGAGCACTACTTCAACGGTCCCAATGTTAAAAAGTACCTGACCGAATTCAAAGAAGATGTGCTTGACAAATACGACTGCTTTGTAGTAGGCGAAGCGCCGATGATGAAGCCGAAAACCGCGCTCGAATACATAAAAGAGGGCGACTCGCAAACGCTCAATCTGATGTTCCATTTTCAGCATATGGAAGCGGACTGCTTCCTTATGGACTTCCTGCACACCGATTTTAAATTGAAGAAAATGAAAAAAGCCTTTTCCGCTTGGCAGACTAAACTTGACGGCAAGGCTTGGAATGCGCTGTACATTGAAAATCACGACCACCCGAGAATAGTTAGCCGCTACGGCAGCGAAAAGTACAGGGTGCAGTCGGCGAAAATGCTCGCAAGTATGTATTTGCTTCAAAAGGGTACGCCGTTTATTTATCAGGGACAGGAAATCGGTATGACGAATATCGACCTGCCCGCGGACAAATTTATTGATGTTTTTGCAAAAAACAACGCGGCGGTATTTAAAAAAATGCACTTCTCGCAGAAGTGGATAGACAGAATGGTTAGGCTTTCCTGCCGCGACAATGCGAGAACGCCCATGCAGTGGGACGATTCCGAAAACGCAGGCTTTACAACAGGCACGCCGTGGTTCTATGTTAACCCGAATTACACCGAAATAAATGTTAAAAGCCAACTTGACGATGAGGACTCGGTGCTTAATTTCTATAAGCGCCTGCTCGCCTTCAGAAAAGAAAACGATGTGGTTATCGACGGCAAATACAAGGAATATTACAAAGGCAGCGACAAAATTTACGCCTATGAGCGAGTGCTTGACGGCACAAGGCTTTTAACCGTAAACTCCTTCACTCAAAAGGGCGTCAGGTTTGAAGCGCCGAAGGGCTATGACCTTGAAGAAGGCGAGCTCATATTCCAAAACTACAACAAAACTCCGATTGTTGACAACGGCTTTGTTTTAAGACCGTACGAAACAAGAACTTATCTTTTTGAAGAGGACTAATATTATTTAAGAAAGAAGATATTAATATGGCATTTTGTTCAAATTGCGGCAGTGCGCTGCCTGACAACGCCGCTTCCTGTCCCAACTGCGGAAGTGTTGTTTATCAGTATGTAGGCAGTGCCGAAAACAGCGCTCCCGTCGGGCAAACACAACAGCCTCCGCAGCCCGAGCAGCCTGTTTACACTCAGCCTGTTCAACCGAACTATCAGCAGCCGCCCGTTCAGCCGACATATCAGCCCTACAATCAGGCTCAGCCTCAGGGCTTTGTGCCGCCCATGCCAAATGTACCCGTAATGCATGCGGAGCAATACAAAAACTCAAAGAACGCAAAAACGCTTGGAATACTCTCTATTGTATTTGCTCTTCTTTCCCCGCTTATAAGCTGGATTTTAGGCGGAATAGGCTTAAGCAAGGCGAATAACGCTCTGAATTTTTCGCTTTCCCTCGGCGACCCTGCTCTTGAAGCGGAAGCCAATAACGCAAAAACGCTTTGCACTATAGGCATTATTTTAGCTTGCGTAATGTTTGCGGTAGGCTTGGTAATAGTTTTTGCAAATCAATAAGACACCGCCACAGACAATATAACGAAAAAACGCTGAAACCGATATGGTTTCAGCGTTTTTTAATGCTATTACAGCGATACTACTTCTTTTCCTCTTGTTGTCATAAGCTCATAGGTAGCATTTGAAAGAGTGTAATAGGGTCCCGTGTCGCCCTCCATATAAGAGGTTAGAGTACCTGTTACCTTTATCCACGGGTGGGCAGCGAAGTCATCGCCCTCTTTTGCAACATAATCGGGATATTTACCGTCGGCGGTGGTGAACTCAAAGCCGCACATACTGCCGTCGTTACCGCAGCAGCCCGGACCCTGCCTGTAAACATAATAATAAACCTTGCCGCCCTGCTCGGTCATATCTTCATAAGTAAACATACCGTCTATTTGAATAACCTTGCCGAGATAATTATCGGGATTGTTATATACATCGTTTATAAGCGTTACATAGGTCGCCTCCTGAAAGACTATATCCGCTTTAACGGCAGCCTCTTCGGGCTCGTTGCTTTTCTTGCAAGAAGCAAAACAGAATATAAAGCTTAAGCAAAGCAAAATGCTGATTATTTTTTTCATATGCTTTCAACCTTCTTTCTTGCTTTTAATTTTGAAATAAGTAAGAATATCAAAAATGCCCCTACATCTATTGTAACAACCGTAGGTCCTGTCTGGAAGGAAAATCTGCAGGCGATAAAGAAGCCGATAAGGAAGCAGATTACCGAGAAAACGGCGCTTGTAAGCACTACTCCTTTAAAGGACTTGCACACTCTCATGGCCGACAGTGCAGGGAAAATAATAAGTCCGCTTATCATAATCGCACCCATCATCTTCATACCTATAACTATTGTAACCGCAGTTAAAATTGCAATAAGCGTGTTATAGAAATTTGCCGAGGTGCCTGTGGCTTTGGAAAACTCGGGGTCGAAGGTGACTGCGAAAATCCTTGAATAGAACACTACAAACATCGCCAGAACAAGCAGCGATATAATCATAGTGAAAACGAGGTCGGTATTGCTGATGGTGAAAATGCTTGTTGAGCCGAAAAGCGAGGTACAAACATCCATGGTGTTATTGCCCGTTACATTGTAAATAATCGAGCCGAGCGCAATACCTGCGGTTGAGAATATTGCTATTGCGGCGTCGCCCTTCGTTTTAGAATTATTAATTCTTAAAATAATTATTGCGACGAGCACAACGACAGCCATTTCAAACTCAAGCGCAAACGAAATCTGCTTGCCGTTTAAAATTATGTCAAACGCCTTGGTGGTAGTGGCTATTGCTACGGCGAAGAAGCCGAAGTGCGAAAGACCGTCGCCTATCATCGAAAAGCGCTTAAGCACAAGGCTTACGCCTAAAAGCGAGGAGCAAAGCGAAACCATAAAGCCTACAAGTATCGCCTTAATTATTATCTCGCTTATCATGGGGTCCGCGAACATCTGAGTAAAGCTCATTTATTCTCACCCCCTAAAAAATCCTTTGCCGCCTGATTTAATAAGTATTCGTCCTTGGTGCCGAAAAACAGCGGCTCGTGGTGCAGGTGAAGAATATGGCTTGCAGAGTCAATCGCACCTGCAATATCGTGAGAAATCATAATAACCGCTATGCCGTGCTCTTCGTTAAGGCGCTTGATTATGCCGTACATCTCGGCGGTAACAATCGGGTCAAGCCCGGTAACGGGTTCATCGAGCAAAATGATTTTTTCGGTAGCGCAAAGCGCTCTTGCGAGCAGCACTCTTTGCTGCTGTCCGCCCGAAAGGTCTTGGAAGGAGCGTTTTTTCAAATCCTCAATTCCGAGAATAGCCATATTTTCTTCAACCCTCTTTTTATCCTCCTTGGAATAAAAGGGCTTGAATTTTTTGCTCCCGAGCGTACCCGAAAGCACAACCTCATAGCAGGTTGCGGGAAAGTCCTTTTGTATATCGGTTCTCTGCGGCATATAGCCTATTTCAGTTTGAGTTAAGCCCTCGCCGAAATTAATCTCGCCCGAATATATTTTTAAAAGCCCCAAAATCGCTTTCATAAGGGTTGTTTTGCCTGAGCCGTTTTCACCGATAATGCAAAGGTAGTCGCCCTCGTTGACGGTGAAATTTATATTCTTTGCAACAACATGCCCTTCATAAGCGAGAGCCAAATCTTTAACTTCTATAAGAGGCAATTCTATCAACTCCTATTTCATTGTGTCTTTTAGTGTTTGTAAATTCTCCGCCATAAGCTCGTAATAGGTAGCTCCCCTGTCAAATAAGTCCTGACTGATATTGTGGCAGGAATTGAGCACCGCTTTTTTGGCGCCCGTCTGCTTGCAGATAGCGTCGGCATAAACGCCGTTGTTGTTTTCAAGCACATAGACGGTGGAAAGTTTATTTCCCTTAACCGCTTTTATAAGCGCATTTTGAACGCCCAAGGATATTTCCGAATTGGACGAGCAGCCGGAGAATGCCGCAACGATATTTAATGAATAATCCTCTGCAAAATACCTGAACGGATTGCGGTCCGCAAGAACGATTGTTTTGTTCTTCTTTGAGTCAAAGAACTGTTTAAACTGTGTATCCAAAGCATTTAATTTTTTACAATATTCCTCGGTGTTAACCTTATAATCGTTAGCGTTGTCGGGATCCGTTTCGCAAAGCTTATCGCAAAGCGCTTTAATAATAGTCTGCGAATTTCTCAGCGACGACCAAATGTGCTCGTCAAATTCAGGCTCGGCGCTTTCCTTTGTTTCTTCCTCTTTTTCTTCGGTTAAAATGCCTTTCTTGCTTTCCTCAAGCGTCTTAACAAGGCTTGATAAAGCGATAGCGTTTTCACTGCCTGTAGTTTCGAGTACGCCGTCTACCCATTCATCGCTCTCGCCGCCGATATAAAGGAAGAGGTCGGCGCTTTTAATCCGAGCGATATCCGAAACGGAAGGCTCGTAGGAATGGCTTTCGTTACCGGGAGCCAAAAGCATAATGTTTTTAACGCTCTCAACATCCTTTGTTATTGCCCTGATGTAATCATAGGTCGGGAAAATCGTGCTTACTATGGTCAGCTCTTTATTTTGCTGCGCACTCTTTTTCGGCTTTGAGCAGGCGCAAAATGAAAGCAACAACGCTGCAATAAGCAAAAGGGATATTATTTTCTTCATATATAGAACTCCTTATTTTATCAAAATTATAACTAAAAAAGGCACAATTCCCCTATAAAAGGGCGCGGTTGTGCCTTGGTTCTTACATACTTAGCTTTGTCTTAAGAGTAACTGCTGTAAAGAAATCAAACTCGGACGGCATTTTTGCAGCCAAAATCTTAATCGTTTCTCCCGAAAAAGCAATAAGAGCAATAGCAAAAATTACCGCTTTAAACATACTTACAACATTTTCAATCACCGCAATTTTTTCGCACATGCGACAATGAATTCCGATACAGTTATGGTGAACGGAGGTAACAAGCCCTATAGCCGAAAAAACGCTGAAGAAAATAAACACTGCCAAAAACATAACAGCCAAAATTTGCTTCGTTCTCTTTTTCAAGCCTGTCACTCCTTTCTGCCCATATAGTATAATCATATATATTTTAACATATTAATATGAAAAATCAATAGTCAAGTCATTGTAAAAAAGCAAAAATTGATATATAATTAGTATATAAAACAAACAGAGGTGGAACAAATGAAGAAAAAAGTCACTTTTAAACGCTGTACTCCCGAAAGCGTAGGCATTTCGAGCGAGAGCATTATTAAATTTATGGATACTTATAAGGAGAGGGGTATTGAAAACCATTCGTTTATGATTGTAAGGCACGGCAAGGTTTGCGCCGAGGCGTGGGCGAAGCCCTTTTCAAAGGACATTCCCCACACGCTCTATTCTTTTTCAAAATCCTTTTCGGCAACGGCTATCGGCTTTGCGATTGATGAAAAAATAATCGTCCCCGAAACAAAGCAGCCGCTCACGCTTGACACTAAGCTCAAAGATATTTTTCCGCTTGAATTTGCAGCTAAAAAACGCCCGCACAAATATGACGATTTGCTCACAATAAAGTTTATGCTTCGTATGCAGTCGGGAAAATTTATAAATCTTCTCGACGACAAGGCAAAGGTTGACTGGATTGAGCAGTACATAAACGCGCCTTACAACGCAGAGCCCGGCACATATTGGAACTACTGCAACGAAAACTCCTTTATGCTTTGTGCTATAATCAACAGGCTGACGGGGCTTACCGTTACCGAGTTTTTAACTCCCCGCCTTTTTGAGCCGTTAGGCATTGACGAGCCTATGTGGGAGCGCAACCAAGAGGGCATAGAGTCAGGCGGCTGGGGTATGTACCTCAAAACCGAAGAAATGGCGAAATTTATGCAGTGCTATCTTGACGGCGGCAAATTCTTGGGCAAGCAGATTATCCCCGAATGGTGGGTAGAGGAAGCCGGAAAGGTGCAGGTTGACAATTCCATTGAAATTCAACCCGACAACAAGGCGGGCTACGGCTACCACTTCTGGCGCAACTCAGGTGCGGACGGCTTCAGAGCCGACGGTATGTTCTCGCAGCACGGACTTGTTTTCCCCGAATACGACGCGGTGATTATTACAACTAACGCTTGCCCGATGGAGCAAAAGGATATGGATGTTATTTGGTCTGTATTCCCCGAGGCGTTTAAAGACGAGCCGCTGCCTCAAAACAGAAAAGCGCATGCCGAGCTCAAGAAGAGAATCGCCGAATACGCTCTGCCGAAACTGCCGAAAACACCGAGAAACGAAGCTATCGAGAAAGAAATCAATAAAAAAATATACAAGCTTGATAAAAAGCTTGTAGCAAATATTGTAGGCTTCCCTGCGGGAATTCTCGCTATGCCGATTACCTTTATGAGCACCGTTAAGACGGGTAATATCACTAAAATCGGCTTCGCGTTTGGTGAAAATGAAATGGAAATGCGCTGGATTGAGCAGGGCGGTAAGATTAAAGAGTCTATCCCTATCGGACTTGACGGCGAATACAGATACGGCAAGTTAAACCTCGGTCCCGTACCGTTTACGACTGCGGCTATAGGCTGCTGGAACGAGGACGGCACGCTCTCGCTTAATGTAAGACCTCTTGAAGCGGTCAGTGCAAGAACTATGGACATCACCTTCACGGGCGATGAAATAACAATTAAAATGGGCGAAGAGCCCGATGTTGCTTCAATAGCGGAATTTCTTGTATCCTCATTCGAAGTAATGATAAGAAGCAAGGCGGTTGTAAGCGCAGCCGATAAGGCGTTTAAAATTGTACCTCCCATACTTGACCCGACGCTGAAAGGCAAAATGATTAATTAAACGCTTTTTACACGCTGAATATAAATGCCAAACCGCTGAGACTACGAGGTAGTTTCAGCGCAGACTGTCGAAAAAGTGGCTAAAATCGTGCAGACTGTTATTATTTATGTGATTTAGTAGAGTTATTTAAATCTTTGCGTTAAAATTAAATAAAGCAAAGATATTGAATTAAGTTATAAGGGAAACCGCTGAAACCTTGCAGTTTCAGCGGT
>CADBNM010000075.1 GCA_902796055.1 Oscillospiraceae bacterium | reverse complement strand
TAGAATTTGTTAACTGAAACGCAGAGCTGTATGCGATACAGCAAGTTTCAGTTAACAAAAGTGCAAAACCGCTGAAATTTACTTTTTCAGCGGTTCTCCTTTTAAAATTTTTATATTTTCCCATAGATTAACAAAACGAATAGTCTGCACGGTTATATCTTCTTTTTCCGTCATCTGAAGTATAAACACATTAGTTTTTGTCATATACTAATGATGAAAAATATAAGGGGTCTATTTTTATGTTTAAATTTGATAATTTTACTCAGGGCGCTAACAGGGCGCTCAATTTAGCTGTGGAAAACGCGCAGAAAATGGGACACACTTTTATAGGCAGCGAGCACATTCTCTTGGGACTTATGTGCGAGGGAACAGGCGTTGCCGCAGCGGTGCTCAGTTCTAAAGGCGTCAGCGTAAAAGCGCTTAAAGAAGCAATTAAGAGAAGCATAGGAATAGGCGTGCCTACAAGATTAAAAAAGCACAATCTCACCCCTAAAGCCAAGGTAATTATAGAAAACGCCCGTTCCGCTTCAATGGGCACTTTCAGAGGAACGGTGGGTACTGAACATTTGCTCTTGTCAATTCTAAATGAAACCGATTGCGCCGCAATATCTATACTGCGGGATATTGATGTTTCCGCTGCCGAAATAGCTGCTGATTTACTTGCCGACAAAGAAAATGACAGCCCGAAAAGAAAAAAACTGCAAAAATCAAATTCGGTTCTTTTGAAATATGGCAGAGATTTAACTCAATTAGCGGTTTTCGGTGAAATCGACAGCGCAATAGGCAGAGAAAAGGAAATCCGCCGCGCCATGCGTATTTTAGCAAGAAAAAGTAAAAACAATCCCTGCTTAATCGGCGAGCCGGGAGTGGGCAAAACAGCTATAGCGGAAGGCTTGGCAGTCCTGATTTCCAAAGGCTCGGCACCCGAGGCATTAGCCGATAAAAGGATAATAAGTATAGACCTGACAAGCGTTGTAGCAGGCACGAAATACAGGGGCGATTTTGAAGAAAGAGTAAAGTCAATTCTTGCCGAGAGCAAGCGTCAGGGAAATGTTATTTTGTTCATTGATGAAGTGCATAATTTAATCGGTACAGGCTCGGCTGAGGGTGCGGTTGACGCCGCAAATATTTTAAAGCCCGCGCTTGCGAGAGGGGAAATACAAATTATAGGTGCAACAACCGTTGATGAATATAGAAAAAACATTGAAAAGGACGCGGCGCTTGAAAGGCGTTTTCAGCCGGTAATGGTAGAAGAACCCTCAAAGGAAGAAGCACTGAAGATACTCTACGGAATAAAATCCCGATTTGAAAAGCACCACGGAGTAGTTTATACCGCCGAAGCGCTTGAAAGTGCGGTGGAGCTTTCCGTCAGATATATTAACGATAGGTTTTTGCCCGATAAAGCCATTGATTTAATAGATGAGGCAGCAAGCGAAAAACGCCTTTCGCACTCCGAGAATTCGGCTGAAGCCTTAGAAATCAACGCCGCCGATATTTCAAAAATTGTTTCTCAGTGGACGGGCGTACCGGTAAGCCGTATTGATACCGATGAAAAGCAAAAGCTATCATCCATAGAGCAAGAGCTTTCGGCGGCGGTAGTAGGTCAGGAAGAGGCGGTCAAAAAGCTTTCAAATGCAATTCGCCGTTCAAGACTCGGTATTTCAAACTCCCGCAGACCGATAGGCACATTTTTGTTTGTCGGCGCAGCGGGAGTCGGCAAAACCGAACTCTCGAAAGCGCTTGCGAAATCCGTTTTTGGCAAGAGTGACAGCCTTATAAATATTGATATGTCAGAATACTCACAAAAGCATTCGGTATCGGCGCTCATAGGCGCTCCTCCGGGCTATGTTGGTTTTGAGGAGGGCGGACAGCTAACCTCGAAAGTGCGCAGAAAGCCCTACAGCGTTGTGCTTTTTGATGAGATTGAGAAAGCGCACGCAGATGTGTTTAATCTCCTGCTCTCCGTTTTGGAGGAGGGCGAGCTTACCGATTCGTCGGGCAGAAAAGTTAATTTCAGAAACACTGTGATTATTATGACTTCGAATCTTTGCTCCGACATAATCAATAATTCCTTTTCGCTTGGCTTTTCAAAAAGCGGTGAGGATATAAAAAAAGAGGTTAAAACCTCGCTTAAAAAGACCTTTAAGCCGGAATTTTTAAACCGAATTGATGAAATAATTATTTTCAACAAGCTTGGTTATGAACAAATTTACAAAATTGTACAAAAACAGTTAAATGAATTTTTGGAAAAAATCAAAAAAGAATTCGGCTATGAAATAGAAGCGGACGAAAAGGTAATAAGCCTTATAAGTGAAAAAGCTATGAGCGAGAAAAGCGGCGCAAGACCTGTCAGAAGCGTTATCACAAATTTAGTTGAAAATAAGATAAGCGACCTGATTTTACTTGAAAAATTGCAAAAAAATCAAAAATATATTATATTTTGTGAAAATAATACAATAGAAATACTTGACACTAACGCAATTTTGTTATAAAATTAAGATACTATGAAAAAATATATTTCTATAATTATGGCTTTAATTCTAACTCTTACCGTTACTATCGGTGTAATTCAGGCTGGGGCTATCGCTCCAAATACCGCCAATGAATTTACCGGTTCCACTATCACGGGCAGAGTAAATGTATCGTTCGTGTTTAATAGCGACGGTAAGGCAGATCTTATTAGCAACGGCGAAGTTGTTAAAAGTGTTAACATTCAGGCTGACGGAACATATGAATTTACAAATGTTCAAATCGGCACATATAATTTAGTCGTTTCCGTTCCCGGTTGGACTGATTATATTATGAATGATATCTTCATCAGTGAGAGTAGCCCCGAGGTTATCACAATTTTGGATGAAACAATTTATGCGGGCGATGCTAATAAGGACAGCATCGTAAGTCTTGCGGATGTCTCAAAGCTTGTTTCCGATTTGAATAAGGGGATTGACGCTTCAACCGTAAACAGCGATGTTAATCATGATGGCTCAATTGATGTTCTTGATATTTCCGAGACTTTGCAGGAACAGAATTATGCTCACACTTCTTTACCTGCTTTGTTTATGAACAACGGATTTAGTTATAATTATTAATTTAAAACAATAGTATAGTGCAGACTCGTTAATGAGTCTGCATTTTTTTCACACATTTCATTCCTTCGTCATAGTATAAAACGAAAATGATGAAAGGAGGAAATAAGAATGTGTGGCAATAACTCCAACAATTCAATCTGCTGGCTCGTTCTCATCATCATCTTAGTTCTCGCTTTCAGCGGAAACTTTGATTTTGACTGATATTAGCACGCTTAGGCGCTCGCTGATGGAAACCGTGTTATTACTCATTAAATAGCGCTTATGACACTTGAATATCTCCGCTTAATAATATATAATTAAGCGGAGATATTTTTTTGGAGGCATTTATGGAATGGATTGATGTGTCGCTGAAGGTTGCTCTAAGGGATGCCGAGCAGGCGGAGGATATTATTTCCTCTTTCAGTGAATACGGTATATATATTGAGGATTATTCGGCGCTTGAAAAAGAAACGCTTGAAATCGCGCATATTGATTTAATCGAGGAAGAGCTTTTAAAGAAGGACAGGGAAAATGTAATTGTTCACATCTATCTTCCCGCAGGCGAAAATATAAGCGAATCGCTCAGCGCCATTGAAGAAAGATTAAAAAGCGCAGGCATTTCCTTTAGTGTTAATACCGACTGCATTAAGCAGGAGGATTGGGCAAATAATTGGAAAAAGTATTTTCATCAGCTTAACATCGGCGAAAAAATGCTCATTTGTCCGAACTGGGAAAAGGCGGACAACCCCGAAAACAGAGCGGTTTTGTATCTGGAACCGGGTATGGCTTTCGGCACGGGCACGCACGCCACAACCTGCCTTTGCATGGAGGTTATGGAAAAGTATGTGAATTCTCAAAGCACAGTGCTTGATATAGGCTGCGGCAGCGGTATACTTGCCTTGAGTGCGGCGCTTTTGGGGGCTAAAAGCGCGCTCGGCGTGGATATTGATGAAAAAGCGGTTAAAACAGCGAGAGAGAATGCCCGAAGAAACGGTTTCGGTGAGCCGGATATAAAATTTATTGAAGGCGATTTAACAAAAAAAGTAAACGGAAAATATAATCTTGTGCTCGCAAATATTGTTGCGGATGTTATCGTGCTTCTGTGTGATAGCGTAAGCCGCTTTATGAGCGATGACGCACTTTTTATAGTAAGCGGAATTATTAAAGAGAGCGAAGATCAGGTTAAAAATGCTTTTTCAAAAAATAATTTTGAAGTCATACAGAGAAAAGAAAAAGCGGGCTGGCTGTCCTTCGTGTTAAAACAAAAGGCACACTAAATCTGCCGAGGGTATAAAAACATAACACTTTATATGGTGTAATTCTGTAAAGTAAATATACTTTACGCCTAAAAAACGACCTGATTTTCGGGTCGTTTTTTCTTTTTTTCTCAACTAAAAATTTAATATTTTTGTAACTCTTTTCATCAAAAAACAGCAAAAAAATGTACAATTTTTCCAATATTTATGCCATTTTCTTTAAAATTGTAATAAAATTGTTATTGACATTTGCTTTTTTTTTTAGTATAATGTGTGCCTGTAAAGAGAAAGGGCTTTACACAAGATTTACAGCAAAAATCAGCTGTAAATTTTGCGCTCATTTCTCTCAATTTTTGCGTTTGTTTATGCTCCGTTAAGAGCGCTTTACAAGGAGGAATATTTATGGCAAAGAATCTTGACATAACAGTTTACCTTGATTTTTACGGTGAAATGCTTACCGATAAACAAAGAGAATATCTTGATTACTATTATAATGACGACCTCTCGTTATCCGAAATAGCTGCAAATATTCCGTTCGGTGAAAAGGGAAGGTCGCGTCAGGCAGTTCGCGATGTTATCAAGCGTGCCGAGGGTCAGCTTATTGATATGGAAAATAAGCTCGGGCTCGTTAAAAGATTTGAACAGGTTCACACCGGGCTGGATGAAATAATCGAATGTGCCGAGATAATAAACAAATCAAATCTTAACTTCGGCTTGTCCAGAGAGATAAATGATGCGGTTATAAAAATCAAAGCAATCGCAGGCAGCTTATCCGAATAATTAACAGGCACAGAACCGACAAAGGAATTAAGATATGGCATTTGAAGGTTTAAACGAAAGATTAACCGCGGCTTTTAAGCGCCTGCGTGCAAAGGGCAAGCTCACTGAGACTGATGTCCGCGCAGCAATGAGAGAGGTACGCCTCGCTTTGCTTGAAGCCGATGTTAACTATAAGGTTGCCAAGGACTTTACAAATAAGGTAACCGAAAGAGCCATAGGTCAGGATGTTATGCAGAGCTTAACTCCGGCTCAAATGGTAATTAAAATTGTAGATGAAGAGCTAACCGAGCTTATGGGAGCGACCGAGTCAAGGCTCGCCGTTTCCTCCAGACTTCCCACTATTGTTATGATGTGTGGTTTGCAAGGTTCGGGTAAAACAACTCATAGCGGAAAACTTGCTTTAATGCTTAAAAATCAGGGGCACAGACCTCTGCTTGTAGCGTGCGATGTTTATCGTCCCGCTGCTATTAAGCAACTGCAGGTTGTAGGCGAAAAGATTGATGTTCCCGTCTTTGAAAAAGGGCAGGGCGACCCTGTCGAAATAGCCAAAGAGGCTCTTAAATACGCAAGGGACTACGGTTATGACTATATGTTCCTTGATACTGCGGGCAGACTTCATGTTGACGAGGAGCTTATGGATGAGCTCCGCAATATAAAGTCGGAGGTTCATCCGCACGAAATCCTGCTTGTTGTTGACGCAATGACGGGTCAGGACGCCGTAAATGTTGCTACGAGCTTTGATGAAGCCGTTGGTATTGACGGTCTTGTAGTTACCAAGCTTGACGGTGATACAAGAGGCGGTGCCGCGCTTTCGGTAAAGGCTGTAACAGGCAAGCCGATTAAGTTTGCGGGCATAGGCGAAAAACTTGAAGATATCGAAGTTTTTCACCCCGACAGAATGGCGAAGCGTATTCTCGGAATGGGCGATATGCTTACCTTCATTGAAAAAGCGGAAAAGCAAATTGATGAAAAGCAGGCACAGCAGCTTGAAGCCAAGCTTCGCAAGAATAAATTTGATTTAAACGATTTGCTCGAACAGTTGGAGCAAATTCAAAAAATGGGTTCAATTAAGGATTTGCTCGGTATGATACCCGGAATGAGCAAAAAAATCGGGGACGCCGATATTGATGAAAAGCAGTTTGACAGACTTAAGGCTATCATCAGGTCGATGACGGCGAAGGAGCGCCGCAATCCCGACATAATCAATCCTTCCCGCAAAAAGAGAATTGCAGCAGGCAGCGGTACTCAGGTTGAAGATGTTAACCGAGTATTAAAGCAGCATCGCGATATGCAGAAAATGTTTAAACAGATGAACTCTAAGAGCATGAAACGCCGTATGTCCCGAATGGGAGGCATGGGAGGCTTTAACGGCTTTGGCTTTTAGTTCATAATAAAATATAAATTATACCAATTTGGAGGTAATTAAAATGGCAGTAAAAATCAGACTTCGCAGAATGGGTGCTAAAAAGGCTCCTTACTACCGTATTGTAGTTGCAGATTCAAGATATCCTCGTGACGGTCGTTTCATTGAGGAAATCGGTACTTATAATCCTCTTGCAGACCCTGCTCAGATTACAGTTGACGCTGATAAGGCAAAGCAGTGGATTAGCAACGGCGCTCAGCCCACCGATACAGTTAAAGCTCTTCTTAAGAAGAACGGCGTTCTTTAATATTAGCGAGAGCCAACTAATTGTGATACGCTGAAATGGCGCTGCAAAGCGGATTTTTGCGTAATACTCTAACGGAGGAAAAATAATTGAAAGACTTACTTGTGTCCATCGCACAGGGTTTAGTTGATGTACCTTCAGAGGTAAAGGTTGAAGTTGATGAGCCAAACGCTGAGGGCGTTACGGTATATCATCTTCATGTTGCGCCTGAAGATATGGGACGCGTTATCGGAAAGCAGGGCAGAATTGCCAAGGCTATCCGCGTAGTTATGCGCGCCGCTTCCAACAGAACCGATACTAAAATAGCGGTGGAAATTGACTGATTTAATAATAAAAGACCTTGTATAATTCTGTGTTTTTTCGGATTTTACAGAGGTCTTTTGTTTTGAGGTGAGAAATGGCTAAGGAGTTTCTGGAAGCAGGGAAAATAGTGGCTCCTCACGGTTTAAAGGGCGAAATGCGTCTGCAGCCGTGGAGCGATGACGCTTCGTTTTTATCCTCTTTTGAAAGCGTTTATCTTGATAAAAACGGCGGTGAAGAGATTAGAATAATCAGTGCAAAAGCGCATAAGAATGTGTGTCTGCTTCGTCTTGAGGGCGTGGACAGCATTGAGAAAGCCGAGGAACTTAGAAATAAAATAGTTTATATAAAAAAAAGCAGTGCTTCTTTGGAGGACGGCAGCTTTTTTATTGACGATATTATCGGAATTGCTGTTGTTGATGAAGAGAACGGCGAAAAACTGGGAACTGTTACCGATGTTCAGCCGTATCCCGCGAACGATGTTTGGTTTGTTGATACGCCCGACAATAGGCAGGTGCTTGTCCCGAATATCTCTGCGGTAATAAAAAAAGTGTCTCTTGAAGAGAAATGTGCATATATTTATAAAATGAAAGGCTTATTTGAAGATGCGGATTAATATACTTACTCTTTTTCCCGATATGTGCTATGCCTATTTGAACGAAAGCATAATCGGCAGAGCAAGAAAAAACAAAGCGATTGAAATTGAGTGTATGAATATAAGAGATTATACGCTTGATAAGCATAATAGAGTGGACGATTCTCCGTATTCCGGTACAACGGGTATGGTTATGCAGGCACAGCCTATTTATGATTGTTATATGGCGCTTTGCGAAAAGACTCAGACAAAGCCTCACCTTATTTATATGTCGCCTCAGGGAAAAACTCTTACCGAGCAGAGAGTAAAAGAGCTCTCAAAAATGAGCGATATTGCTATTCTTTGCGGTCACTATGAGGGAGTTGACGAAAGAGTTATAGAGGAACTTGAGCCGGAAGAAATATCGTGCGGCGATTATGTTTTAACAGGAGGCGAGCTGCCTGCATTAATGCTTGCAGACGCTGTTGCAAGGCTTGTTGAGGGCGTTTTGCCGAATGAAGAGGCATATACCAACGAGAGCCATTATAACTATCTGCTTGAAGCTCCGCAGTACACAAGACCTTATGAATGGCGCGGCAGAAAAGTGCCGGACATTCTGCTTTCGGGAAACCACAAAGCAGTGGCTGATTGGAAAGAGGAGCAGTCTTTACTTCGCACGGCACGCCGCCGTCCCGATATGCTCAAAAAAGCTACGCTCAGCGAAAAGCAAAAAGAATTATTAAAAGAACTTGAACATTCACTTATCAACACAGAAATATGACAATTGTTTATAACATTTGCCATATTTGTTAATATCTATCATTTTTTATAGGTAAAATTGCACAAAAAAATTGCAATTCTTCGGCACGCGTTTGGAAATAAAAACAAAAATTATTGAATAACGCAGTAAATTATTGACCTAATTTTAAAAAGCGTTATAATATATATTGTACTTTATTAAGTGCTTTTTTCATTTCAAATGCAAAATATGCAAATATAAACATTTCACCCGAATGGGTTTAAGTGGGGGTAATTCATATGTTTAATAAAAGTGTAGAGGTTACAAATCCTGTTGGTTTACATGCTCGTCCCGCAACCTTCTTTATTCAGAAGGCGAATGAGTTTAAATCTACTATTTGGGTAGAAAAAGAGGGCAGAAGAGTTAACGCCAAGAGCCTTTTAGGCGTGCTTTCTCTCGGCATTTCTCAGAATACTACTATTAATATTATTGCTGACGGTGCAGATGAGGAATTCGCTGTAAACAGTTTGGTTGATCTTGTTGAATCAAATTTCGTAAGCTAAATTGAATTAAAACTAACGCACCGGCAAATGCTTGTCGGTGTATTTTTTTGTTAAAGGAGGTTGCCGTGCAGAGAATAGAAAGGCTTTTAAAAAAGGCCAATGCTTTGCCACTTAATAGCGGAGTATATATTATGAAAGACAAGTCCAAAAAAGTAATATATGTCGGCAAAGCAAAAAAGCTGAAAAACCGAGTAACCTCATATTTTCGCAAAAATTCCTCCCATAACCTTAAAACGATTAAAATGGTTTCCAAGGTTGAGGATTTCGACTATATTTTAACTGACAGCGAGTTTGAAGCGCTTGTGCTTGAATGTTCGCTTATTAAGCAGTATCAGCCTAAATATAATATCCTTTTAAAAGACGATAAGGGCTATAGCTATATCAGGATTTCAAATGAAGAATATCCTAAAATCAGCGAAGAAAAGCAGATAAAAAATGACGGCGCCAAATATCTCGGACCTTATACCTCCGCTCGAGCTATTTCCGCTTCTGTCAGGGAGGCGGGGAGCATTTTCAAGCTGCCCGACTGTAATAAATCCTTTCCGCGCGATTTCGGTAAATCCCGTCCTTGCTTAAACTATCATATCGGCAGATGTATGGGCGTTTGCACGGGCAAAATTTCTAAAGAAGAGTACGCCGAAACCGTTGAACAGGCGATCGCATTTTTGCAGGGTGACTCTAAAACGGTGATTAAAAAAATGGAAGAAAAAATGCTTGAGTGTGCCGAGCGCGAGGAGTATGAAAGGGCGGCGAGATTAAGAGATAGAATTAACGCTCTCAAACGCCTTAATGATAGGCAAAAGGTGGTTGCGGGAACATACAAAAAGGAGGATGTTTTCTCGCTTGTCAGAGGCACGGAGAGGATGTGCTTCACTGCAATAAGGTTTGATTCAAGCAGACTTGTTGACAGCGACAATTTTATTTTGGATATTGACCCCGATTTGCCGTCCGCAAGGCACGAGTTGCTTTTGAGATTTTATTCAATGCGAGAGGATATCCCGCCGAGAATAATTGTCGACGGTGAGGTTGCAGATAGCGAATTGCTTGAAGAATATCTGTCCTCGTCCGCCAATAAAAGAGTAAGAATAATTATACCGCAAAAGGGCGAGCAGCTGAGGCTTGTGGAAATGTGCCGTGATAACTGCGCCCAGCATTTAGCGCTATATGAAGGCAAGAGCATCAGGGAAACGGGCGCGCTTGACGAGCTTGCAAGGCTGCTTGGTTTGCCTGCTCCGCCTAAGATAATTGAAAGCTATGACATTTCTCATACCGCCGGCTCGGATAATGTTGCGGGTATGGTCGTTTTCAAAAACGGCAGACCGTACAAAAAGGCTTATAAACGCTTTGCCGTTAAGGGCTTTGAGGGTCAGGACGACTACGCTTCAATGGCGCAGGTTATTGAACGCAGATTTAAACATTATTACGAAGATGAAGAGGGCAGCACCTTTAAAATCAAGCCCGATTTGATTTTGCTTGACGGCGGAAAGGGACAGATAAGCGCAGTTAAGCCCGTGCTTGAAAGAATGGGCATAGATGTTCCGCTTTTCGGTATGGTTAAGGATTCAAAGCATAAGACAAGAGCGATTGCAACAAGCGGCGGAGAAATTGAAATAAAGTCGGTCAGAACCGCTTTTACGCTTGTTACGAGTATTCAGGAGGAAGTTCACCGTTTTGCAATAGCCTATCATCATAAAAAGCACCGTAAGTCCTCGGTTAAAACTGTTCTTACAGAGATTGACGGTATAGGTGAAAAGAAATCCGCCGCGCTTTTAAAGCATTTCGGTTCACTTAAGAAAATAAGGGAAGCCGACATATCCGAAATTTGTAAAGTAAAGGGATTTTCGGAGGAATTAGCAAAAACTGTATTACTTTCGTTAACTAATAATTCTTGACATTAAATAAAATATATTGTATATTAAGGTGAATATATATTTTAATTCGGAGTTGATGTTTTGAGAGTTATCGGCGGTACATTCGGCGGAAGGCGTTTGGAAACGCCGTCAGATTATTCTGTCAGACCGACTACCGATAAGGTCAAGGAGGCGTTGTTTTCTTCTATTCAGTTTGAAATAGAAGGCGCGCGCGTGCTTGATTTGTTTTCCGGCTCGGGGCAACTCGGCATAGAGGCTTTAAGCCGCGGAGCCGAGAGCGCAGTATTTGTCGATAAAAGCCCGCAGTCGGTTGAGCTGACAAAGCGTAACCTTAAAAAGTGCGGCGTAGAGGCGATTGTTGTCAAGGGCGACAGTATTGCTTTTTTGGAAAGCTGTAAAGAGTATTTTGACATTGCTTTTTTAGACCCGCCTTATTCGGTAGGCTTGCTTGAACAGGCACTTCCGCTTGTGAGCAGAAGAATGAATAAAAGCGGAGTGATTGCAGCAGAGTGTCCCATAGGCGAGGATTTACCCGAAACGCTTGAAGAGGGCTTCAGGCTTGTAAAGCAAAAGAAATACGGAAAGCTCCGTTTAAACTATTACAGATACGGGAATTAGATAATGAAAATTTGTATTTGTCCCGGGTCGTTTGACCCTGTAACAAAAGGGCATTTAGATATTATATCAAGGGCGGCAAAGCTGTTTGATAAGGTTATAGTTACCGTTATGTCAAATTCAGCTAAGAGCGCAGTTTTCAGCGTTGAAGAAAGAGTGGACTTCATAAAAAGAAGCACTGAAGGTATGCTCAATGTTGAGGCTGACAGCTCGGAGGATATGCTGCTTGCGGAATACGCCCGAAAAAAAGGCGCATGCGCTATAGTAAAGGGCTTGCGCGCGGTTTCGGACTATGAATATGAATTTCAACAGGCGTTAATGAATAAAAGCCTTAACGGCGATGTTGAAACAGTCTTTCTTGTAACCGATAGCGAAAATATGTTTTTGAGCTCGTCCGTTGTAAAGGAAGTCAGCAGGCTCGGCGGTGACATCAGGAAATTCGTTCCGCCGCAAATTCATGATGATATTGTTAAAAAGCTCAGCTGAGTTTTTTGCAATCATATATAGTGTTAACTAATTAAGTTTTAAATCGGCTCTTGCCGGGAGAAAGGAAGTATAATCGTGACTATTGAAGATTTTTTGGATTTACTCGAGGAAACTATTGAGGACGGTAAAAGCGTTGTTCTGACCAATAAAATTATGGTTGACGGCGAGAAAATGAAGGAAATCATTGAGGATATCCGCCTTAATATGCCTGAAGAAATCAGAAAGGCCAAGAAAATAGTTGAAGATAGGGGCACAATCCTTGAAAAAGCGGCAGCAGACGCTGAAATGACTATTAAAAAGGCTGAGGAACAGCAGCAACTTATGGTTTCCGAAACCGAGGTTATGAAGGTTGCTCAGGCGCAGTCTAATGCGTTGCTTGCAAAGTCCAACAGCGAGGCTAACGATATTATCGCGGACGCTAAGGATAAGGCTACAACTATGAGAAACAGTGCAATTAAATTTGTTGATGATTTAATGCGTCAGGCTGATGATTCTCTTTATGACGGTCTTACCGAGCTTCGCCGTGCAAGACAGTCCTTTAAAGGTACCGCCGAAGCTACTCTCGGCGATAGCGAGTCTACATTCGAAGAATAATTAAAACAGCGCAAGCCTGCCTTACAGGGCGGGTTTGAGCTTATATACAAAATCGTTTGTATTAACGTTTTTATTCAAAATGTTTTCTTTGTGCAATTCTCTAAAAATTATTGAAAACTCTTTGCATTAATTAGCAAATTGCACAAATAGCAAAGCGTATTTTGTTAAACAGTTGCACCCGACCACAATATGTAGTGGTTGGGTGTTTTTTTGCTTTTTTCGGCTAAAATTTGTTATTAAAAATGCTTGCATTCATAAGGCAAATAATATATAATATCTATACAAAGTGGTATGAAGTGCCATTGAGTTGTAGAAAAGGGCACAAAATCCCTGATTTTTTACAAAATAGCGGAAAGGAGTGATAATATGGCTTTTGATTCTTTTACACAACAAGAAACAACCAAAATAGATAGTAAGTGCCGTATTGTCATTCCGTCGGTTTTTCGTCCGGCTCTCGGCGAGGAATTCAGAATATCGTTAGGCCTCGAGCATTGCTTGTACATTATGGATAATAAGTCCTTTAAAAAGATAAGCCGTTCAATAGCTTCAAGACCTATGAGCGAGTCCGCAAAAATTGCAAGAAGGTTTAACGCTTTTTCTTTTTGTGCAAAACCGGATAAGCAGGGCAGAGTGTTGCTTCCGCCGCCGCTTAGAAAGGCTCTTGGCGTCGATGTCGGCGAAACACTTGTTTTGGCAGGTCTCGGTCCTTACATCGAGGTTTGGCGCGAAAGCGAATGGCCTTATGCTTATTCACTTGCAGAGGATGATACAAGCGAATATATGTCCTATATGCAGTTTGATATAGACGATGAGGAATCCGATGAACTTTAATCACAAGTCGGTTCTTCTCAAAGAAAGCGTAAACTCCTTAAATATCAAGCCGGACGGCATTTATGTTGACGGTACGGCGGGTGGAGGAGGTCATTCAGCCGAAATATTAAAACGCCTCGGAGAAAAAGGAAAACTTATTGCGGTTGATCAAGACCCCGACGCTTTAAAAATTTTGGAAGAACGCTTCGGTTCGGATAAAAGAGTTAAAATTGTAAACAGTAATTTCTCGGCACTCGGTAATATCCTTGATACGGTAGGTGTCAGTAAAATAGACGGCTTGCTGTTGGATATAGGAGTTTCCTCCTATCAGCTGGATACTGCCGAGCGAGGTTTTTCTTATCATTTTAACGCTCCGCTTGATATGAGAATGTCAAAGACAGGCAGTTCGGCTTATGATGTAATAAATAATTATAATAAAGAGCAGCTTGAAAAAGTGATATTCTCTTACGGCGAAGAAAAATTTGCCCGCTCGATTGCGGGGAACATCGTGAAATACCGAGAAGAAAAGCCTATAGAGACAACGGACGAGCTTGTTGAAATAATAAAAGCGAGTATGCCCGAGTCCGCAAAGCGCGGCTCTCATCCCGCAAGAAAGACATTTCAGGCGATACGCATTGAGGTTAACGGAGAATTGGATGCGTTGAAGCAGGTGCTCGAACAGGCACTCGCAGTGCTAAGCGAGGGCGGAGTAATCAGCGTAATCACTTTTCATTCGCTTGAGGACAGAATAGTTAAAAACGAGTTTCGTTCTTGGGCGCAGGGCTGCACTTGCCCTAAGGATTTTCCGGTGTGCGTATGCGGCAAAAAGCCTAAGGTAAAGCTTTTGAAGCCCGTAACGCCGAGCGATGAAGAGCTTAATTCAAACAAAAGAAGCAGAAGCGCAAAGCTGCGCACTGCAATTAAATTATAAACGGCGCAAAAACTGTTGATTATTTTTGTTATTAGTAAGCGCCTGTGTGAGAGGAAAGTATAAAATGGCAGCATTGTATGACAGCAGCGCATATGATTTTGAAACATTTGCGCCGAGAAGAAAAGAAGAAATAAATGTAAATTATAAGCCCGATTTAAAGATTGTGCGTGCGCCCAAAAAGAGCAGAGCGCAGCTCAAAAAGGAGAAGAAGGCATATAATATTAACTTCGCGCGCGTTATCACTGTCGCTGTTGCAATTTTTGTTCTCTTGAGCGCGCATATTTATCTCAATGTGGTTTTGACCGAAAAGACAAGAGAGCTTGATAACTACAATTCTAAAATCAAGGTGGCACAAAGTGAAAATGTGGCGCTTAACGATAAGCTGTATGAAATTATGAGCCTTGATACCGTTGAGAAAAAAGCGGTAAAAGATCTTCATATGGTAAAAAGGGATTCTTCTCAGGTGAGATATGTTGAAGTCGGCGAAACGGATAACTTTACCGACGGCGTCAGAACAGACGGGTAATTTTATTAATCATTAAGCAATATAATATACGAGAGCCTTATGACAGACTCTCGTAGGTTTTTGTTATATTATATATTATAATATTTATATTTATTTGATTTAGTAAGCACGGAGGGAAAAACATTGCAAAAAGCGATTAAAAAAGAGAGCTTAAAGCGAATGAGAATATTGATGCTGATAATATTCTTTGTTTTCGGACTTCTCGGCGCAAGGCTGATGTGGATTCAGCTTGTGAGAGGAAACTATTACAAAGAAAAAGCCCTCCAAAATCAACTTTCCGATACTGTAATTGAGGCTCAGCGAGGCACGATTTATGATAGCAATATGAATGTTTTGGTTCAGTCCGCAACTGTTTGGAAAATCTTTGTAGACCCCATAAGCATTTCCGACAGTGGCGAAAATGCGGCTGAAGAGATAAGCGAGAATGTTGCAAAAATCCTGAAGCTTGACGCTAAGGAAGTGCTTAAAAAGTGCAAAAACACAAAATCGCGATATGAAATAATAGCGGATGATGTTGAGTATGATGAAAAGCAAAAGGTGCTCGCTTATCTTTCCGAAAATGAATATACCTCTTGCGTAGGCGTTGAGACCTCAACTAAGAGATATTATTCCTCTTCCTCATTTGCCGCAGCAGTTCTCGGTTTCGTAGGCTCCGACGGTCAGGGTATAGAAGGCTTGGAGGCGTTTTACGATAACACGCTCACGGGAACTGCCGGCAGACTTGTAACAGCTAAAAATGCGCAGTCGGGCTCAATGCCGAATAATTATGAAAGCGTTATTGATTCGACAGACGGCTCGTCGCTTGTGCTCACTATAGACGATGTTTTGCAGTATTCGCTTGAAAAAAATCTTGAACAGGCTAAGGCAGACGCTTCCGCGAAGAACGCTTACGGCGTAGTTATGGATGTCAACACGGGTGCGATTCTTGCAATGTCAAATAAGCCCGACTATGATTCCGATAAGCCGTGGACGATTAAGGATAAGAAATTAGCCAAGAAAATCAAGTCGATAAAGAACGAGAAGAAAAGAGCTCAGGCGGAGTCCGAAGCACTTATAGCTCAGTGGAGAAACAGAACAATTTCCGATACATATGAACCGGGAAGCGTATTCAAAATCATCACTGCGGCGGCATGCCTCGAGGAAGGCGTTGTAAAGCCTGATGACACTTACTATGATTCGGGTGCAATAAAGGTTGAGGACAGAGTGTATAAATGCCACTACCGTCAGGGACACGGCACGGAAACCTTTACTCAGGGACTTGAAAACTCCTGTAATCCGTGGTTTATTCACGCAGGTCAGAAGTTAGGCGTTCATTCGTTTTATAAATATTTTGAGGCTTTCGGCTTTACCGAAAAAACAGGCATAGACCTCCCCGGCGAGGCGGTACCGAGCGCAGGAGTAACATACCATGTTGAGGATGAAATGGGCAGAGTAGAGCTTGCCTCGGAATCCTTCGGTCAATCCTTCCAGGTCAGCCCCATTCAGATGATAACTGCCGTAAGCGCAGTTGCAAACGGCGGCAAGCTTATGCAGCCCTTTGTAGTTAAGCAGGTGCTTGACCCCGAGGGCAATGTAGTCTCAACAACCGAACCGAAAATAAAGCGGCAGGTTATAAGCGAGAGTACGGCGGATGAGCTTTGTCTGATGCTTGAATCGGTTGTAAAGCACGGTACGGGTAAAAACGCTTATGTGGCAGGTTACAGAGTTGCGGGTAAAACCGGTACTTCGGAGAAGCTTGGAACGCTTGCTTCCTCGGAAGGCAAAAAGTATGTAACCTCGTTCATAGCCTTTGCTCCTGCTAATGACCCGAAGGTAGCAGTGCTTATTGCAGTTGACGAGCCTAAGGGCTCAAATGTCGGCGGCGGCACAAATGCAGCTCCCGCAGTTGCGCTTGTAATTGAAGAAGCAATGAAGCATTTTAATGTTCAGCCTCAGTATACAGAGGACGAAATGGCGGGGCTTGAAATCAGCACGCCTGATGTTACCGGCAAGTCTGTAGGCGAAGCGAAGAGCGTTATTGAAAACGCAAGTCTTAAGTGCATTGTAGTAGGCGACGGCAAGAAGGTTGTAGGGCAGTCGCCCGCGGCGGACAGAAATATCCCCGGCGGCGGAACGGTTGTGGTTTATACTCAAAAGAATTATAAGGCTAAAACCGTTAAAGTGCCCGATTTCAGCAAGCTTTCCGTATCGGAAGTAAATCAGCTTGCGGCGGAATGCGGTTTAAATATCCGCTTCAGCGGCAACAATCTTGAAAGCAGTTCCGTTACTGCGGCAAGGCAGTCTATAGATAAAGGAACAAGCGTCGAAAAGGGAACGGTAGTTACAGTCTACTTTATCTCTTCCTCCGGCGTAAGCGACACTAATACCGGCGATTAAGGGGTATGAATCAGGAAACCGATTATTTCCCGAATTAATCCTGCTTAGTGCAAATATAAACAGCAAATATTCAAACCATATGGAGGACAAAATGAAATTAACTGAATTATTAAAGGGTGTAGAAGTTATTTCAAAAGTGAAAAATACCAAAGTGTCCGATATAACCGACGATACGAGAAAGGTCAAAAAAGGCAGCGTTTTTGTTTGCATAAAGGGTGCTAATTTTGACGGTCATACGGCGGCTGCCGAAATGCTCAAAAAGGGCGCGGCAGCGGTAATATGCGAATACTCTCTCGGCTTGAAGAAAGAGGTTGTTGTCAAGAACACAAGAAGCGCTTATTCCATTATGTGCGCCAATTTCTTCTCAAATCCTGCAGATGAGCTTAAGCTTATCGGATTAACGGGCACTAACGGAAAAACCACCTCCACATACTTAATAAAATCTCTGCTTGAAAGCGCAGGCAAAAAAGTGGGACTTATCGGCACTATGCAGAATATGATAGGCGATGAGGTGTTTGAGACTTCATATACCACTCCTACAGCTTATGAGTTGCAGTCGCTTTTCAGAAAAATGGCGGACGCAGGGTGTGAATACTGCGTTATGGAGGTTTCCTCTCAGGCGCTCGCGCAGGGCAGGGTAGACGGTCTGCATTTCAGCGTGGCGGTGTTTACTAACTTAACCCAAGACCATTTGGATTTTCACGGAAGTATGGAAAATTACCGCGCGGCTAAGAAAATACTATTCAAAAGAACGGATATCGCTATTATCAATAAAGACGATGAAAGCGGAGCGTTTATGGCTGAAGGACTTGCTTGCAAGGTAGTTACTTATTCTGTGAAGGATAATTCAGCAGATTTCGTTGCAAAAAATATAACCCTCACTTCAAAGGGTATTACTTATGAGCTTTTGGGCAACGGCATAATAGACAGAGTAAAATGTCCCATCCCCGGCAAATTCACGGTTTACAATTCGCTTGCGGCGGCTTGTGTTGCAGTAAGCGTAGGCATTGATTTCGGCACGGTTTGTGCGGCGTTCAAAAATGTGAGCGGAGTTAAGGGTCGTATTGAGGTCGTTCCCACCGACACAGATTACACCGTTATTATTGATTACGCTCATTCGCCCGACGGCTTGATTAACATTTTATCCTCCGTCAAAGAGTTTGCCGAAAACAGGGTTATAGCGGTATTTGGCTGCGGCGGCGACAGAGACAGAAATAAAAGACCGAAAATGGCTGACGCGGCGGCTTCGCTTGCAGACTTCGTGGTTCTCACCTCCGATAATCCGAGAACAGAGGATCCCGAGCAAATTGTAAAGGACGCTGCCGAAGGCTTGAAGGGACACAAGATAGATAAAAAGATTATCGTAGACAGAACCGAAGCTATCCGCTTCGCATTAAATGAAGCAAAAGCAGGCGATGTAATAGTGCTTGCGGGCAAAGGTCACGAAACATATCAGATAATCGGAAAAGAAAAAAGGCATTATGATGAAAGGGAGATAGTTTCATCAATTCTTGCAGGAGAAATCTAAGTGGAAAAAATAAGTCTAAAAAAAATAGCCGAGGTTATCGGCGCGGAATATGAAGGCGATTTAAGCATTGATACAATTTGTACCGATACAAGAAAAATAAGCAAAGGTTGCCTGTTTATAGCCTTTGAGGGAGAGCGTTTTGACGCTCATACCTTTATTGAGGAAGCCGAAAAGCTCGGCGCTGCGGCAGTTGTTTGCCATAAGAAGGTGGAATGTAATATTCCCGTGCTTTATGTTGAAAACACAAGAGTTGCGTTTCTTGACATAGCGGGTTATTACCGTTCGCTTTTCGATATAAAGCTTGTAGGCATAACAGGCTCTGTCGGCAAAACCACAACAAAAGAATTTGTGGCGCTTGCTATGAGCGCGGGATATAAAACGCTTAAAACCGAGGGAAATTTCAATAATGATATCGGTATGCCTACAACTCTTTTAAGGCTTGATAAATCATATGAAGCAGCTGTCATCGAAATGGGTATGAACCATTTTGGAGAGATACATAATCTTACGCTCAGAAGTAAGCCCACTATGGCTATAATTACAAATATCGGCGTTTCCCACATAGAGTTTTTAGGCTCGCGTGACGGCATATTAAAGGCTAAGCTTGAAATACTTGACGGTATGGAAAGCGGCGCGCCGATTTTACTTAATTTAAATGATGATAAGCTCGCTTCGGCAAAAATAGACGGCAGGAAGGTTTATTATTTCGCCATCGAAAACGAAAAAGCCGATTTTAACGCTCATTCTGTCAAAGAGAGCGAAAGGTCAACCTCGTTCAAGCTAAAATATAATTCTAAAGAATATGATATTAATATTCCCACAGTAGGAAAGCACAATGTGATAAATGCGGCTGCAGCCTTTGCAGCAGGCGTATTAAATGATATTGAGCCTGAAAAGGTATGTAAAGCACTCGCTGCTTATGTGCCGACGGGTATGAGGCAAAAAATAGTCGAATTAGATGATTTTACCGTTATTGAAGACTGTTATAACGCCGCTCCCGATTCAATGAAAGCTTCAATCGGCACTTTGAAGTCTTTAAAAGCGAAAAAGAGAATAGCGGTTTTGGGTGATATGTTTGAACTTGGTGAGTACAGCGAGAAAATGCACCGCGAAGTCGGAAAATTCTGTGCGGATAACGGAATTGATGTATTGTTCGGCTTGGGTGAAGCGTCCCACTTTTACACCGAGACTGCCGCAGAAGGCGGTGTAAAGGCAAAAAGCTTTACAAACAGAGATGAACTCCTGAAAGCTATTGAGGAAGAATTAAACAGCGGTTCGGCAATCCTTTTTAAAGGGTCGCACGCAATGCGTTTAGATAAAACAATTCAGTCTTTGTATGAGAGGAAGGGTATAAAAAATGAATGAGTGGATAGCAATAGCAATGGCGTTGGTAATAGGCTTTGCGATTTCGGCAATATCGGGATATTGGATTATTCCTTTTTTGCACAAGCTTAAGTACGGTCAGACTATTCTTGACATAGGACCGTCTTGGCACAAGAAAAAGCAAGGCACACCCACAATGGGCGGAATAATGTTTATTATTGCAACTGTTTTGTCAATAATAATTACAGCCGCAGTATTTTCTCTGACAAAGGGTGAACTTGCGGACGGTGTAAATATGCTCGGCTCAAACTCCAAGGTGCTTATTTGGGCAGGCGTATTTTTGGCGGTAGGTCAAGCGCTCGTGGGTTTTGCGGATGACTATATTTCCGTGGTAAAAAAGAGAAATGAGGGTTTGACTCCCAAGCAGAAAACTTTAGGTCAGCTTGTTGTAGGCATAGGCTATTTGCTTGCGCTTTATCTTAGCAAAAACACTTGGTTTTATCTTCCTTTCGCTTCAAAGGAGCATATGGTTGTTGAACTCGGAAACAGCGTTATCGGCGGCATCGTTTTCTGGTTAGGCGGCATTTTCCTTGTTTACGGTTTTTCAAATGCCGTTAACTTAACCGATGGTATCGACGGTCTTTGCGGCTCCGTAACGACAGTAGTTGCTGTAGGAATGCTCGTTATTTCGGTGCTTCACAAATTTGCGGGCGTATCAATATTTGCTGCAGCTCTTGCAGGCGCATGCGCAGGCTATTTAATTTGGAACCACTATCCCGCAAAGGTGTTTATGGGGGACACGGGCTCTTTGTTCTTGGGCGGTGCCGTAATGGCTCTTGCTTTCGCGCTCCATTGCCCCTACATCATTCTCATAATGGGAATAGTATATGTTTGCGAAACAGGTTCGGTTATGATGCAGGTTTCCTACTACAAATTAACCAAAAAGATTTATAAAGATAAAGATGAGAACGGCAACCTTGTCGGCAGAAGAATATTTAAGATGACTCCTATTCATCATCATTTTGAAATGAGCGGTTGGAATGAAAACAAAATAGTTACCGTTTTTTCTATTGTAACTCTAATCGGCTCTGTAATAGGTGTATTGATAATGTATTTCGGAGTATTTGCCCGCCTTCAATAAGTTAATGTTAAGTATTTAGTGATTTAGTATATAGGTGATTATTTTGGAAAGAACATATGAACCACAACCCGATATAACTCAGCCTCGCAAAGCGGCGAAAAGAAAGAAACCAAAGCTTTCTCTTTTCGGTTATTCTCAAATAGGAAAAATTGATTTGCCGTTTTTCGTTCTCGTAATAGCCTTGCTAACGGTGGGGTTAATTATGATGTTCTCGGCTTCCTTTGTTTCGGCGCTATATAATACGCCGGATAATGACAGCCTTTATTATATTAAACGCCAGCTTTTGTTTGCTGTAGCGGGCGTGTTCTTTATGATAATTATTTCCAAAATAGATTATAAAATTATCCGTAAATATACTTTGCCTTTGTTTATCGGAACTGTTGCGCTGCTCGTTGTAGTAAGGCTTTTGCCTCCCGTTGACGGCGTTTATCGCTGGATACCATTGGGAGCGTTTACCCTTCAGCCCTCTGAGCTTGCAAAGTTTACGCTTATAGCGGTGCTCGCACATCTTATCGCCCTTCATCCCGAGAGAATGAACGATAAAAAGTATATATTGCTTTTAGGCGGAATTATCGGCTTGTTCGTACTTCTTTTGATGCTTGAAAAGCATTTGTCGGGTACTGTTTTAATGCTTGCCATCGGCTTGGGTATGCTCTATATGGGCGGTATGCTCAACAATAAAAAATGGGCGTTTCCCGTTATAGTCGGAGGCGGCGCGGCGGTGCTTGCAATCCTGATTTTTATTATATATAAAAATCCGTCTATCAACGGTCACGCCTACGAAAGAATATATTATTGGATTCACTCCGAGGCAGACCCTCTCGGCAAACGCTGGCAGACTAATAATTCGCTCTATGCCATAGGCTCAGGCGGACTCTTAGGCTCCGGGCTCGGACAGTCAATGCAAAAATACCTTTATGTTTCCGAGCCTCAAAACGACTTCGTTTTCGCTATAGTTTGCGAAGAGTTAGGCTTCGTGGGCGCGGCGCTTATAATTCTTACCTTCTGCCTTTTAATAGGCAGGGGAGTTAAAATTGCAAAAACAAGCAAAAGCTTTTACGGCTCTTTGCTTACAATGGGCATAGTTTTCCAAGTCGGCGTTCAGGTGGTGCTGAATATCGCCGTTGTTACCGACAGTATGCCCAATACAGGTATATCCTTGCCGTTTTTCTCTTATGGAGGCACATCGCTTATGATGCTTTTGATGGAAATGGGCGTAGTGCTCTCGGTATCGAGAACGGCGAGGCTTGAAAAGTAAAATATAGTTTTAGGGGAATGGAAATGAGAATTTTATTTGCAACAGGCGGAACAGCAGGTCATATCAATCCTGCTCTTGCCGCAGCAGGCTACATAAGAGAAAACAATCCCGAGGCAGAAATACTGTTTGTGGGTACAGCCGAAAAAATGGAAGCAAGGCTTGTACCTGCAGCGGGCTTTGAGCTTAAAACCATAGAAATAACGGGCTTTAAGCGTTCGTTTAGCCTTGCGGGAATTAAGCATAATATCAGAACTGTTTATCTTACCTTGCGCTCTTCCTCGCAGGCGAAGAAAATAATTAAGGAGTTTAAGCCCGATGTTGCCGTAGGCTTCGGCGGATATGTAAGCGGACCCGTAATCCGAATGGCTAAAAAGTTAGGCGTGCCAACGGCTATTCACGAGCAAAACGCTTATCCGGGCATAACGAATAAAACGCTCGCCAAAACTGCCGATGTTGTAATGCTTACCGTTGAAGACGCAGCTAAGAATATGACCATCAGCGGAAGATGTGAAATAACGGGACTGCCCGTAAGAGGCGAGATTTTAAGAGCCGACAGAGCTAAAGCCAGGGCAAAGTTAGGTCTTGATGAAAGACCGCTCATTCTTTCAACAGGCGGTTCTCTCGGCGCAGACGCCGTAAATGAAGCTGTTGAGGGCTTGATTGCTGCTCATCACAAGCAGGCTCCTTATTATCATATTCACGCAGTAGGTCAGTACGGTGCTTTTGTTTATGATAAGCTTAAAGAAGACGGCGTTGACCTTGAAAGCGAAAAGCACATTATGGTAAGGGATTACATTGACGATATGGATGTTTGCCTTGCTGCCGCCGACCTTGTTATAGGCAGAGCGGGAGCGTCGTCACTTTCCGAGATTCAGGCAGTGGGTAAAGCTTCAATACTTATTCCCAGCCCTTATGTTGCGGAGAATCATCAATTTCATAACGCCATGGCGCTTGTTAACAGAGATGCTGCTATGATAATTGAGCAAAAGGATTTGACTGCCGAGCTTCTGACAAAAACTGTTGATGAGCTTATGGCAGATAAACAAAAACTAAAAATGTTAGGGGAAAATGCAAAGAAAATGGCTATTACCGATGCAAATAAGAAAATAGCCGATATCATTCTTTCTTTAGTGAAGTAATATATGGCAAAGAAAAGTAAAGGCAGTAAGTGGAAATCCGCTTCCTCGCGCCCGAGCGCTTACAGAAAGCCCGACAGAGCGGATGTGTATAAGCTCAGTCCGAACAGAGATTATTCAAATTCGAGCAAGCTTAATGAAGAATATGAGCAGTATAAGGCGCAAAAAGCGGGATATGCAGCCGAGTCTCAAAAGAAGAAAAAGGTGTCGAATAAGAAAGCTAAAAAAGCTTCTTATCGCTCGGTACCGCAGACTCAGGCTAACCGAAGGACTAAAACTGCCGTACCGAAAAACAGAAAAAAACAGAAGAAAAAGAATATGCTTTTGTCTTACACAATACTTGCCGTCGTTTTAGTTGTGGCGCTTTGTGTGGGAATATTTGTGTTCTTTAAGGTTGGAGAAATAAAGGTAGTGGGAGCTAAAAAGTATAAGCCCTCAGAGATAGTTGCCGCCTCGGGCATTGAGCTTGGCGACAATCTTTATGCTTGCTCGTCCGTCAGAGCCGAGAGGCTTATTACAAGAGAAAAGCCTTATGTTAAGTCGGTTTCTTTTAAGCACTCACTTCCGGATGTTCTTATTATTGAAGTCACTGAAACAAAGCCCGCATACGCCTTTGCGAAGGCGGGTAAGTATACGGTTTGCGATGATACTCTTAAGGTGCTTGAGCTCACTAAAAAGAGACCTGCAGGCGCAGCGCTTATTTCCGGCGTGGGTGTAGAGGAAACTCCTGTAGGCAAAACGGCAAAATTCGATAAAGAGAGCAAGGGCGAGCTTGTAAAGACCGTTCAGTCCGAGTTGTATAAGGCGGGGATAAAAAATCTTACGGCAATTGATGTAAGAAACGATGTTAATATAAAAGCCGTTTATGATGGCAGAATTGAAATATTAATCGGTCAAATAGGCTCGATAGGCTATAAGGCGGAGCTTGCGGGCAAGGCTATTGAGGACTTGAATAAGGACAACACAAAAGAAACAGGCACTATAAATGTAAAGCAGGCTTCCGAAACGAAGCAGGCATACTATAAGCCGAAAGTTTAGCAGGCATAAACGGAATATATATGTTTTTTGACAATATGCAACACAATCTATTGTGTATATTGTAACAGTATTGTAATATTTATTTCATAAAAACTATTGATAATTATTATAATTTATGTTATATTTTAAGAGTATAAAAATATCTAAGACGCGTTAAATCGTGTAATTGGAGGAAGAAAAAATGGCTTTTGAAATTGATAATGATGTAGTAGCCGGCGAACAGATTAGAGTAATCGGTGTAGGCGGTGGCGGCGGAAACGCTGTTAACAGAATGATAAAAAGCAACCTTATGGGTGTAGAGTTTATTGCGATTAATACCGACCGCACAGCTCTTGCTCAGTCACAGGCAACATATAAGCTTCAAATCGGTGACAAAATCTCAAGAGGTAACGGTGCGGGTGCAAAGCCCGAAATCGGTCAGAGAGCAGCCGAGGAGAGCAGAACAGATATTGAAGAGGCTCTTCAGGGCACAGATATGCTCTTTATTACCGCAGGAATGGGCGGCGGCACAGGTACAGGCGCAGCTCCCATCGTAGCTCAAATTGCTAAAGACCTCGGAATTCTCACCGTTGCTATCGTAACAAAGCCCTTCGGCTTTGAAGGTAAGAGAAGAATGGAACAGGCTCTTGCAGGTATCGAGGAGCTCAAAAAGAGCGTTGATTGCATAATGGTTATTCCTAATGACAGACTTAAGGAAGTAACCGAAGAGAAAATTACTCTTCTCAATGCGTTTAATATTGCGGACGATGTACTCCGTCAGGGCGTTCAGTCGATTTCCGACCTTATTAAGGTTCCCGGTATTGTAAACCTTGACTTTGCTGATGTTACCGCTGTAATGCGCGGTGCAGGCTATGCTCATATGGGCGTTGGCAGAGCTAAGGGTAAGGATAAGGCCGAGGCAGCGGCTAAGGCAGCAGTTACAAGCCCGCTTCTCGAAACTACTATTGACGGTGCTACAGGCGTTATCATCAATATCACAGCGTCGCCCGATATCGGTCTTGATGAGGTTGACAATGCTTCGCAGATGATTGCAAATGCAGCTCATCCCGACGCAAACATCATTTGGGGTGCTTGCTTTGATGACAGCCTTGAGGATGAAATCATCATCACTGTTGTTGCAACAGGCTTCGGCTTTGATGAAAACGGTGATTTCAAAGCTCCTGCAAAGCCCAAGTCGGACAAGAAGGACGATGATACAGGCTTCGGCTTCGGCGGCTCAGATGATATTTTTGCTAAGCCCTCTAAAAAGGACTCAGGCGGCGAGTTTCTTGATATGATGGACCTTTGGGGTTCCAAATAATATAACAAATACATAACCTGCCGTAAATCGGCAGGTTTCTTTTTTGAAAAGAGGTGTATTCTATGCTAAGTCCTACAGTACTTATAATCGCTTTTATTGCGCTTTATACCGTTATAACGGTTTGCTATTTGTTTTCGGAAACAAGCGGCAATTTTGCGCTCAGGGCTGTAAATAAAATAGGTCTGGCGGCGCTTTATCTGCTCATTTTCTGCTTTGCGTTCTTTAAATTTGACTATATGGGCACGCAGGGCACATATCAGATAGTTGCGCTAATCGGCTTTGCGCTCGCATTTTTGGGCGATGTTGTGCTGCTTTGGTCGTTCATCGTCGGCGGTGCGCTGTTTGCGGCAGGAAATGTTGCGCTGTTCGTTTATGAACTTCTCGTCCTTTCCAAAAACGCAATTCCTTTCTCTGATTACTGGTGGTTCCTGCTCATCTTCTTAGCTCCCGTTTTCTATCTTTTCACTCAACACTTCACAAAGCGAGTTGATTTCGGAAAATTGGGCGTAGGTATGCCGATATATATCGCAACCGTAAGCCTTCAGGGGTGTGGCGGCTTTGCGATGATGGCAAATGCGCACGCCCTCCAAGCGGCAGGCGCGGGAACATATCTTCATTTCACCGTGTTCGGCGCAGGACTTTTCTTCTTTATGGTGAGCGACTATTTCTTAACCGCCCACGAATATGTAAATAAGCACGATTGGGTGCTTCGCTGCAATTCCTTCTGCTACTTTATAGGAATAATGCTCGCAGCAATCTCCTTTGCATTCTAAATCAAATCAGTATAAAATAAAGCCCGAGTTCACGGATGTGAACTCGGTTTTTTGATGAATTGACTACTTCGCAGTCATGAATTGGCAAGCCATGAATTGATGAATTCGTCATCATGAATTGAACGCGAGCCGTTCATTGAGGGTGGACTTCGTCCACACCTATTATAAATTGTCGATATGTTTTGCAAGCAAAACTCGATAGGCAACAAAGTTGCTCGATATGTCACTTCGTGACTTGATATGCGCCGTTGGTGCAAGAAAAGGCGACACATTCGCACTTGAATAAAAAGTAGCGGTGGTCATTTCGAGCTTGTCGAGAAATCTTTTAAAATGCGGAACTTTGTTTCGCCAACCTTTAATTGGGCATTCCAACATCAGAATTCCGAATTGATTAAAGCACGGCTCGCGCAGTGCTTTAAAGTTACTTAGTTTTTACTTTATAAGTTTTACTCCATTTTGAGAAATAGTTCTTGCCGGCTATTTTCTTATATGTTCTAATGCGAACAAAGTAATACTTTTTAGTGGCAAGCTTCTTTGCGGTGTACTTAACAGTATTTACACTCTTTAATGTAACTGTCTTTGCACCCTTGAAGTTTGCTTTTCTGCCAAACTGGAGTTGGTAACCTGTGCATGCGCCCTTCTTCCACTTTGCGGTAAAGCCTTTTCTTGCTCTTGCAAGACCTGTTAAAGCTGTGCCTTTAGGCAATGTGGGAGACTTGATTATAACGCTCCAAGGTCCGAAGTAATAGTTGCCGTCTGCATCTTTAACATAAAGTCTTACTCTTGCTTTATATGCGTGACCGGAAGCAAGTTTTGTAAATGCATAAACATTTTCGTGAAGGGTTTTAAGTCCTGCTTGAGCGCCCTTTGCATTTATGAGTTGAACCTGATAACCTCTAACACCCGCTACTTTTTTCCAAGTAAACTTCATAGCCGCTGCGGTTCTTGCAGTGCATTTTAAGCCCGTAACCTTGCCTGTGGGAGCTTTGAAGTTATCTTTATAGCTGTACCCGCAATCACAAGTGTGCAAGGTATAACCGAGGGTGGTTTTACCGGGTGCAATGATTGTTTCGTGATATTCGTGGATATGTGGCGTTTCCTCTCCGTTTTGTGCTACTTCTGCAACTGCTTCATGGTTGTTTTCATCAAGCACATACAGTTTGGTATCTGTGAGTTCTTTTTTTCCGGAGGAGGTTTGCATCTGTTTGCCGGAGGTTAATACAATATGTTCAAACGTAATATCCTCTGATGTTTGCGCGTTTTGTTGAATTGCCATATAGGTCATTTCACCCTCATCGGTTCCCGTCATGCGAATATCATATTCTTTATCGGTGGGCAAGGAAATATATTTTTGATCGCCCTCCACAAAAATAAGCACTTCTCCGAGTTTGGAATCATAATAATATGCCTTATTGTCCTTCACAGCAGCGACCGTTTTGCCGGACTTGTCGTATACCGTAACATCTACAGGGCAGAAGAAGCAATGCAGAATCGTGGAGCCATATGCCCCTGTTCTATCCAGTTTCACCTCTCCCCACGATTTAAACGAAGAAAGGTCATTTTGCCGCTCCATATATTCTACATAGTGCTTTGCATCATGTGCATCAAAACTCCAATCAATGATAATTTCATCCAAATTTCCCCAGTTTTTCGAGAACCAATAACTGCGCCCGAATTTTCCCCAAGGAAAAAGAACATTTCCGCCGTTGAGCGTGATACCGGGCAGAACACTGACATAGTCCTTTGCGGAACCAAGGTTGAATATATTATCATGCACACCCCCGGGGTTCCATTCCATATCATTGCCTCTTGCAACATCGGGGCAGGCAAAATTATAATTAAACACTTTGTCTTTTGGCACCCCTTCATCGGACAATTTCACTGCCAAAAGATTACCAACGGCACCGCCAAGGCTGTGCCCGGTAATAACATAGCGCACATTAGATTTCGGAATATCACCTAAAAATTCTTTCAAGTGGTCATATACCCGCTCTTTTGACCAATGAAAACCGCTATGATATCCTTTCATAAAACTAACTGTTGAAAAGTCTAAATTATTAATCCAATCAGTAACATCGTAAGAGCCTCTGATCGTAATTAAGACCAGCGTAGAACCGTCACTCAACTGCTTTTTGGCAATACTGTGACCTGCCGTAAAATCTGCGCCGGTATTATAGATTTTATAATCCTTGTCTTTTTCTTTAAAACCAAGGCTTTGCAAACTCTTTTCCACACATTCTTCACTGTATGCCGCTCTCGAAAGTCCGGCAAGCATATATGAGAGTTTGGGATTATACTGTGTAGAATCAGCAGATTTAATGTAGTTATCAAAAGTATCCCCAAAAACATTATACAGATTGATTGTTTGGTCTATCGCATAAATGTAGGAGTCTTTGTTTGTCGTACCATCCGCAAAATGGATGGTGGCTTCTTCTAAAGCATGATTGTAAGTCCCTATGTAAACTTCATTCCATTGTGCTGCACTGCCGGTATAATAAACATCTGTTAAATTACTGCAACGACCAAATGCCTCATCGTATATGCATGTAACGCTTTCAGGAATTGTAACACTTGTTAAACTGCTGCACTCAAAAAATGTTTGACTGCCTAAGTGTGTAACGCTGTTAGGAATGGTAATGCTTGTTAAACTGCTGCAATGTGAAAATGCACAATAGCCAATACTTGTAACGGAATCAGGTATTGTAATGCTTGTTAAACTGCTACAACCACCAAATGCCCAACCATCTATGCTTTTGACAGAATTGCCTATTGTTACGATTGTCAGCCCACTGCAGCCATAAAATGCACAATAGCCAATACTTGTAACGGAATCAGGTATTGTAACGCTTATTAAACCGATGCAATCGTTAAATACATGATCACCAACGCTTGTAACAGAATTTGGTATAGTAATGCTTGTCAACTCGCTACAACCGTAAAATGCTTGGTCAGCAATACAAGTTGTTCCTTCTCTGATTTTGTATATTCCACTAATTGTCTTTCTCGCTATAATCAGAGCATTTCCGATATATAAAACATCATTTTCCCAATTAGAAGCATTGTCATAATATGCCGTATTATAAAATACATCAACACCAATGCTTGTGACAGAATCCGGAATGGTAATACTTGTTAAGTAATCGCAATGACTAAATGCATAATCGCCAATGCTTGTGACGGAATTGGCAATTATAATGCTTGTTAAACTATTACAATCGTTAAAGGAATATATACCAATACTTGTGACACCATTTTCAATGACAAGTGTTTTTATTCCGCTTTGATTGTAAAACGGGCAAGCTGATGGACTATTATAATTATACATAGCACCACTGCCGCTGATGGTCAGCAAGCCTGTTGCAGAATCAAATGTATAGGTGACATTTTTACCACAACTGCCGCTGCTTGAAAGCGCATGCGAAGGGCTTTGCAGCCCTGCAAAAGTGCTGCAAAGCATGACTACCACTAACAGTAAACTTAATACTTTTTTCATTTTTCGCCTCCAAAATATCACCACAGATTTTAAAAATATTTTCAAATTTATTGTAGCATATATAATTATGATTATCAACATTAAAACCTCCGACGGTTTGACCGTCGGAGGTTTTAATTTACTATTCCTTCTCCTTCAAGAAAGGTTTGATCTTGATTTTCATCAGCAAGTCGAACGGTATGCTAAACGGTTTGAGCGAGAGTATAACTACCGTTGCAAGTATTATTCCCGCCACGATGATTACGCCCTTGAGCGAGCCTTCAAAGTATTTGTACCATTCGAATGACTTAAACGAGCGGTAAACTATCATATGCAAAATGTAAACCGCAAGCGTTCTCGAGCCCCAAGTCGTGAAGAAAGTTTTGCACCTCGGCACAAGCGAGAGGAAGGCGAAAATCATTAAGAACGCCGTAATGTAAAACAGTATTCTGTATACTCCCCATAACGCCTGTCCCGCTTTAAAACCGCACTCGGAATAAGGCGTGTTGCAGGTGAGCAACCAACCGGGCAGCTTGTTGCCGAGCAAAACATCAACCGCAAAGATACCCAAAAGGAATACTGCGCTGATAAGCTTGATGTACCACTTGTTTAACTTTTCAAACCATGATTTATCCATATAGTAGCCCGTCATAAAGAAAGGCAGATGAACGAGCACTCTCGAAAAGCTGAGCGCGTCGTTAACATTTTTATCATATCCTGCAACAACCGCAAGTATAATCGCGCCGATAATCATATATTTCGGCTTAACCTGCTCAAGCATCGGTAGCATTAAATACCAAATTGTCATGCACTGCAAGAACCAAAGCGAGCTTTGCGGGCGGAAAATAGTCCAACCGGGATTTGTTTTCCAAAGATATTTGCCGAGCAGAATAAACATAAGCTGAGCTGCAAGGTAAATGATGAAATAGGTTGCGGGCTTTTGCACCGAATAGCCTTTTTTCACAAAGCGCTTTGCAAAATAGCCCGAAATGAATATAAACGCCGCCATATGGAAGGTATTGAAAAACGACCATATGCCTTTTGTGAGCATTGCGACATGGCTGTTGTCGGAATGCATCATAGTGCCCATAATGTGAGCAGTAACAACGAAGAGAATTAACAGCCACTTGGCATTGTCAAAGAAAAATTCTCTTCCTCTTTCATCTGTATACAGACCCTTGGTATAAATAATATTCTTCATTTTCACCTCTTAGCTGACGCTTAAAAATTATTCTCGTCAGCCATAAATTTAATTACTTCATTATAAATACGCTCACAGGAGTTAAAATCGTCAAACTCAAAGAAATCATCAGCTCTTGCGATGTATTCTTTTTTCATTTTACACTCGTTTCTCATATAATCGCAAAGCGTTGAAACAAGCTGCTCGTGGTTTTTGCAGATAGGTCCGAAGCCCATGGTTTCATAGATGAGTCCGCCCGCTTCATAGTGCGGCGGCAGAGTATCGGGATGATAGTAAACGAGTGGCTTGCGCTGATAAGCGAAGTCGAACTGAACGCCCGAATAGTCCGTTACCATAAGCGAGGATTCGGTGAGTATCTTTTCATAGCTCATATCGCCTGTAGCCTGCATAAGCTCAACATAGTCGTTTGTATCAAAGTCCTCCGCCTGAGAGCTCATAGCGGGGTGGAGCAGGTAAATAATTTTATAGCCTGTCTTTTTAGCACATTCAATGAGCGTTTTATCGTTAATAAGCGTGTTGTAAATGCGGAAGTATTCGCTGTTTTTAAAGGAATCATTGTGAGTCTTTTTAATAAATGCGATACTTTGGTTTACAACATTCCTTCTCCAAGTAGGTGTGATGAGTATTTGCTTTTTATCGTCGCTCTTAAGTCCGTCATACCTTGCAAGACCGGTGAGCTTAAGCTCTTTTCCGAAATATCCGTAAATGGGTTGGCTTACATTTTCTTTTTCATACTTTGAAGCCAAGGTGTAAAGCCTTGTGTTGTCAAATACTCTGTTTTGATACTGTGCGATTTTTTGTATGGTAAGCCCATGCTGTATGCAAACAACTACCGCTTTAAATAAGTCTTTAACAAAGACCTGAGTTTTAGGCGTGTAGCCCATGTAGTTAAATACGGTTGCATGAGTTGCAAGAATAACCTCTGCATAGAGAGTGAGCAGCTTAAGCTTCAGTGAATTCTGTTTAAGTATATACTTGCCGTGCTGTGCCTTGAGTCTTTCGTAATCGGGCGCGTCGGGACTGATAATGTAGTAAATATCAATTCCGTCGTCAAGCTTTCGGCAGTATTGGAACATATACTCGCCGTCGTCGCCCGCTTTGTAAAGTTTATCAAAAGTAATCCAAATTCTCTTTTTATAGTAGAAGGGATGCATAAGCCAGTATACGAAGCGCACAAACAGGTATTTTATTCTGAGCGAGAACGACATCGGTGTTCTGAACAGCCTTAGGATGAAGAGCCATACTTCAAAAGCGAAGTGCTTAATCGGGTTCATATTACCCACGCTAATGCTGTCCGGCTTGTTTGTCACATAGCTTTTTTTATCAAGCATAAAGTATGACATAGAGGAGTTGCACAGGTGAGAATAAACCTTGAGGAAGGAGATGGTCTGATGATACTTCTTCCCGTCAAGCTCAACAACAAAGCAGAGCTTTTTATTTCTTATAGCCTCAATAGGCACTGTGAGATGATAACTCTTCTGCCTGTCAATGGTTATGCCGAAATACTTATTGAAGGAATAGACCTGAGTAGGAACAAGCTCAACTCTTTGCTCATTTTCACCGTCAATAATAGCGGCATAGAAATCGTAATCCGAGCAGTCAAGCAAATAAGAGTCAAAGGACAAATCAATTTCAAGGTTTTCACCGACTTTATCAATTATCCTGACCTTTGCCTTTTGGTTTTCAATGCGTCCCATGGTGCAAAGGTCGAGAGCGTCGTTTCTTTTGTCTATGGCTTCAAGCCTTTCAACGGTGTAGGAACGGTAAGCCTTATCGTTGAGAACAAGCTGACCTTTAAAGTTTCCGTATTCAATAACCTTTGCGTTCGTAGGCTTAATGCCGAGCTTTTTGCATTTATTGCGGTAAAAATGCATTTTCAAAAATCTCGACATAGTGTATCTGCAGCCGACGTTTTGGAATATAATATTGTCGTTTATGTGGCAAAGCCAATCGCTTACGGCGTCGTCAAATTCAAAAGCCTCTTTTCTGCTGAGCGCCTCTCTGTCCCTGTCAAAGTAGTTGTTGTTGTACTTTGCAAAAACGAGATAGAGCATATAAATCTGCAAATATGTGGGTACTGTGCCGTTTTGCCTTTCAAGGCGAACGGTTGCGGGAATAATAAAGTTTCTCATCGCAAAGGTGTACCAGTCCTTGTCCCTTGCGGTTTCGCAAGCAGTCGCACTTGACTCTAAGAGTGCCGTGTAAACATATTTTGCGTCTTTAATGTTATAAACAATAGTGCTTCTGTCTATAAGTCTTAATAAGAATTCATCTATTGCGTTACAGCCGAGCTTAGGCTCAAAGCGCATATCCTTGAGCAAGGTTTTCTTGATAAAATAGGATTGCAAAACGCAGTTAATTCTTTTTGTTTGAACTCTGATATTTGAGAATCCTCGCGAACCCGACTGCATTTTGTACTTAACGGGTCTGTTCATATCGTTAACCGTGTTGATTCCGCTTACATGAATTGTAATAAGCGAAGCCTTTTCACCGTAGTCGTCTCTCGTTTCAGCCGCTTCTTTAACTGCGCTTACAGTATTTCCCGAAAGGCTTGAGCTTGAAAGCGAGAAATTAATAAAATCTCCGTCCGCTTTTTTTAAGCCTAAGTTGTAAGCCTCGCTCATGCTTGCGTTGATAGCGTGAATAACCTCGATTGAATTCTCGTATTGCTTGTATTCGCTCATAGAGCTTTCATCGCTTACGGGGTCAACTAAAATGATTTGTGCGCCTTTTTTAACGATGGGTTCAAGGCAGCTTTTTAAGGTTTCAATTTTGTCTAAATAAATAATTATTGATATTTTCATGCCAATTTTTCCCTCATACCTAAATATAATAATATATTACTATATTTTGTGTTGTTTTTCAACATTAAAAACATTATACGGTAAAAAAATATCGACCGAGAGCCTTCTCGGTCGATAAAAAATCGTTTTTTGTCAATTTAAGCGGGAATAATTATCCCTCGTCTTCAATAAGCGTCCTTGCAAATTGAGCTGAAAAATCAATATTGTTAGTCATTTGAACTTGGCTTGAGCCTTCGGGGTCCTCTCTGAGGTAGGTGAGAGTGGAATTATCAAGGCTGTAGGTTTCGTATTCATCCTCGCTTTCGGCAAGGTCGGTGTTTACAAGCTTAAGCATACCGTCTTTTATGGTGAATTTGCCCGAGTATGTAGTTTCCTCGGCTATTGAGCCGCCTTTTAACTGCTGATTTCTAAAATGCGATATTTCCGCTGTACCGTCGTTTTTAAACTTTATAACAACAACCTTGTTTGTATCAGCTCTGTACCAATAGCCTTGGAAGAGGAAGGTATAAGAAGTGTCCTGTTGTGTTGTTTCTTGTGAGGTCTTTTCGCTTGCTTTCTCAGTTGAGGCAGGAGCGGTCGTAACTATTTTAGTTGTTGTCTGCTTGGTCTGCGTTTCGGTTTGAACCTCTGTTGATACCTCGGTAGGCTCATTTTTTGAAGCGCAGCCTGCAAAGCAGAATATTAGTGACATGATTAAAGCGCCGATAATAATTTTCTTCATAATAACACCTCATTTTGTTAATGTTTCTTTTATTGACATTTTTATTTGTTCGATTGTTTGTTCGCTGTTTTCAAGCTCATTGTATTCAAGCATAAGCAGCGCGCCGTAAATGAGCGAGCGCACCTCGAAAACCGTTTTTCCGGAATCCTTGTGCGCGCTTTTGAAGTCCGCAATCATAGTAGTCAGATTTTTATCAATATCTGCTCGCGCAAGCTTTTGCTCGGCGTCCATCTGCCGCGGATTCATAAGCAAAATTGAGCGGAAATTGGGGTTTGCAATCCAAAACCTGATATATGCTGCGGCAACCTCCTCAATCTGTTTTTCCTTGTCCGAAGAATATGCCGAAATAATAGTAGTTTCAAGCATTCTCCATTGCTCGGCAATGTACTTGATTACAGCTAAAATAAAATCATCTTTATTCTTAAAATGCTTGTATGGGGCAGCACAGGAAACATCGCATTTTGCGGCGACCCTTCTTAAAGAGCACTGGCTTAAACCATGCTCCTCAATCTCTGAAATGCCTGCAATAATCAAGCGTTTTTTCATATTGTCGTATTCGTTGTAATCTCTCATAATTCTAACTCTGATTTATTCATTAATTGATATTATTTTACCATAATTACCTAAAATCTTCAACCGATAAAAGCGATACTTAATAAATAATTCAAAATTTAGTTGACTATTTATTATTTTATAGTATAATAGAAGAAAGCAAAGGTTATCACTGTTAACCAAATCATAATACGGAGCGACTAATGGAAGATATTAAAAAATCAAGAGAAGAAATCAATATTATTGATAAGCAGATGGCTGAGCTGTTCGAAAAGAGAATGAGCGCAGTAAAAAGCATTTGCGAATACAAGATGAAAAAGGGCATTCCTGTTGAAGATAAGGGCAGGGAGGCGGAAGTCGTTTTTCAAAACAGCGAGTATATAAATGACGATGACATCAGGGAATACTATGTTTCTTTTATTAAGGACACTATGGCTATTTCCCGCGCTTATCAGCACAGACTTATGGAGGGCTTAAAGGTCGCCTACTGCGGAGTGGAGGGCGCGTTTGCACAAATAGCTGCAAGAAGAATTTTTCCCGACGCCGTTCTTGTACCCTTCGGCGACTTTCAGTCGGCTTACGACGCGGTGGAAAGCGCAGAATGTGACTGTGCGGTGCTCCCGATTGAAAATTCTTATGCCGGCGATGTCGGTCAGGTTATAGATATACTTTTCGAAGGTAGCCTTTTCATAAACGGCGCATACGATTTAGGTGTTGTTCATAACCTTTTAGGCACGCCCGACGCTTCTATTGAAGATGTAAAAACCGTTATTTCTCATCCTCAGGCGCTTTCTCAGTGCCACAAATATATAAAAGACCACGCCTTTAAAAAGGAAGCTTTCGAAAACACGGCGGTCGCGGCAAAAACCGTTGCCGAGAATGGCGATAAAACAGTTGCCGCAATAGGTTCGGCGGCAAACGCCTCGCTTTACGGCTTAAAGCTGCTTGACCACGATATCAATTCCTCCGACAGAAACACAACCCGTTTTGCTGTTGTTACAAGGTCGCAGAATATAAATAAGAATCGCAAAAGCGACCGATTTATAATGATGTTTACTGTCTCCGATGAAACAGGCTCGCTTTCGAAAGCGGTAAATGTTATCAGCGAAAGCGGCTTTAATATGTCGGTACTTCGTTCAAGACCTATAAGGGATTTATCTTGGCAGTATTATTTCTTTGTTGAAGCGATAGGAGATGTTCATTCCATTAAGGGGCAGATAATGCTCAAGGAGCTTGAAAAGTGCTGCAATAAGATAAAGGTTATAGGCTCTTTTAAAGAAGTCAGAGAGTTGAGTGAATAAAATGGTAGTTAAAGTTGAACTTGGTAAAAATTCATACGATATATTAATTGAGCGCGGCGCGTTAAACAGGGCGGGCGTAGAGCTTGATTTAAACAGAAAGGTGCTTGTGTTAACCGACAGCGGCGTACCCAAAGCCTACAGCGAGCGCGTGGCGTCCTTCTGCAAAGAGCCGTATATTTACACTGTAGAGCAGGGCGAGGGCAGCAAGAGCGTTGGGACATGGAAAAAAGTGCTTGAATTTATGCTCGAAAAGGGCTTTAACAGGGGCGACTGTGTCGTTGCGGCAGGCGGCGGCGTAGTGGGCGATCTCGCAGGCTTCGCGGCAGCGTCATATATGCGTGGAATTGATTTTTATAACATCCCGACCACCGTTTTATCGCAGGTGGATTCCTCTGTCGGCGGCAAAACAGCGGTAAATCTCGGAGGAGTTAAAAATATTGTCGGCGCGTTTTATCAGCCGAAAAAGGTTATAATCGACCCCGAGGTATTAAAAACCTTGCCCGAAAGGCAAGTTTCTTCCGGTCTTGCGGAAGCCGTAAAAATGGCGCTTTGTTTCGATGAAGAACTCTTTGAACTTTTTGAAAACGGCGATGTTTCGGCCAATATTGATAAAATAATAGAAAAGAGTATAAAAATAAAACGCGATGTAGTCGAGAAAGATGAAAAAGAAGCCTCCCTTCGCAGGGTGCTTAATTTCGGTCACACCTTGGCGCACGGCATTGAGGCGCAGGGCTCGCTTTATCACGGAGAATGTGTTGCGCTCGGGATGATACCTATGTGCTCGCCGGAGGTTAAGGAGCGATTGATTAAAGTGCTACGAAAATGCTCTTTGCCAGTCACCGTGAGCGTAGACAAGGAGCAGATGCTAAAGGATGTATCGCACGACAAAAAGGGCGGCAGAGGCTATATAAATATAGTAAAAGTTGAAAAAGCAGGCAGCTTTATAATTGAAAAAGCAAGCCTTGATGAAATAGAAGCAATAATTCAGGAGAATTTTTAATGAAAAATACTTTTGGCAACAATGTGAGCATAACCCTTTTCGGTGAAAGCCACGGCAGGGCTATCGGAGCCGTGCTTGACGGTATTTCTGCAGGAATAAAAATTGACGAGGAATTTATAGCCCGTCAGCTGTCACTCAGAGCGGGCGGCGGCGAGCTGTCCACGCCGAGAAAGGAAAAGGACAAAGCCGAGATTGTTTCCGGCGTGTTTAACTCTTACAGCACGGGCGCTCCGATTTGCATATTGATTAAAAATGAAAATCAGAAGTCGTCCGATTATTCCGAAAACAGGTATAAGGCAAGACCCTCTCATGCCGACTATGCGGCATATTGCAAATATCACGGCTTTGAGGATTACAGGGGCGGCGGACACTTTTCGGGCAGGCTTACAGCGCCGATTGTTGCGGCGGGTGCGATTGCCATAAGTGCATTGAGCGCCAAGGGCATAAAAATCGGCACTCATATTGCCGAATTAGCCTATGTAAAGGATAAAAACTTTACAGATTATGAAAAAGATATAGCTTTTCTTTCCACGGCGGATTTTCCCGCTCTTGACAGTGAAAAAAGAGAGCTTATGAAAGCCGAAATTTTGAAAACAAAAAAGGATGGAGATAGCGTAGGCGGTACGCTTGAGACAGTTATAACAGGTCTGCCGGCAGGCGTAGGCGAGCCTTTCTTCGACAGTGTTGAAAGTGTGCTTTCTCATGCTCTGTTTTCTATGCCTGCAGTGAAGGGAATACAGTTTGGTAAAGGCTTTGACCTTGTCACTCTCAGAGGCTCCGAAGCCAACGACGAATTTGTAACGGACGGCGAAAAAATAACCACCCGCACAAATAATAACGGCGGCATTAACGGCGGCATCACCAACGGTATGCCGATAATTCTCAAAACCGTTATCAAACCCACACCGTCGATTTATAAAACTCAGAATACGGTTGATTTTAAATCGAAGCAGAACACGAAAATAACCGTAACGGGCAGGCACGACCCCGCAATTATTCACAGAGCAAGGGTGGTGCAGGACAGCCTTTGCGCGCTTGCGCTTTGCGATTTACTGACCGAGCGCTATGGAGAAGATTATTTAGTATGAAGTACGGACTTATAGGAGAAAAATTACCTCATAGCTTTTCGGCGATTATTCACGGCAAGATAGCCGACTATGATTATGAACTTAAGGAGCTGAAAAGGAGCGAGTTAAAAGAATTTATGCTCGCAAGGGATTTTCGCGCCGTAAATGTAACCATTCCTTATAAACAAGAGGTTATTAAGTATCTCGATGATATTTCACTCTCCGCCGAAAAAATCGGAGCGGTTAACACAGTTGTGAACAAAAACGGCAAACTTAAAGGATTTAATACCGATTATTTGGGACTAAAATCCCTTATAGAGAAAAACGGCGTAAGCTTAAAGGGGAAAACCGTGCTTATTTTGGGAAGCGGCGGCACTTCGCTTACGGCTGCCGCCGTTTGCGAAGATATGGGCGCAGGGATAATCAAGCGCGTGTCAAGAACTGAAAAAGAAGGCTTGATAACCTACGGCGATTTGCCTGATTTTTACACTGCCGAAATAATTATTAACACTACTCCTGTCGGAATGTATCCCGATATCGATTATTCTCCGCTTGATTTATCACCGTTTAAAAACCTTGAAGCGGTATTTGATGTAATATATAATCCGCTGAGAACCGAGCTTGTTTTGCAAGCGAAGGAGCTTGGAGTAAAAGCCGAGGGCGGGCTGTATATGCTTGTCGCTCAGGCGGTGTATGCAAGCGAATACTTTTTGGATAAAAGATATGATAAAAGTATAATAGACAAGGTGTATTATAAGCTTTTGGCAGAACGCGAAAACATAGTCCTTTCGGGTATGCCGGGCAGCGGCAAGAGCACGGTGGGGAAAATACTCGCGGATGATTTAGATAAAGCGTTTGTTGATACGGATGAGGAAATTGAAAAATCGAGAGGAATAGCTATTTCGGCTATTTTTGAAAATCACGGCGAAGCGTATTTCCGTAACCTTGAAAGCGAGGTTATAAAGGAAATATCCCGAAACGCCTCAGGCTCGGTAATATCGCTCGGCGGCGGCGCTGTGCTAAAAAGTGAAAATGTAAAACGGCTCAAGAAAAACGGCAGAATATACTTTCTTAACCGTTCACTTGAAGATATTTTGCCGACCTCGGACAGACCGCTTGCGTCTGACCGTCAGGCGCTTGAAAAGCGTTATAACGAGCGAATAGAAACATATATAAGCACTTGCGATAAAGAAATAAAGGTTGACGCCTCGGCAGAAGGCGTAGCCGAAAAAATAAGAAAGGATTACTGCTATGAGAATGAGAATTAATAAGGGCAAGGCAAGCGGAAAAATGTCTGCGCCGCCCTCTAAGTCTATGGCTCACCGCTATCTTATTTGCAGTGGTCTTGCCGAGGGAAAAAGCGTAATTTCAGGCATTGATAAGTCCGAGGATGTGCTTGCAACCATTGATTGCCTGCGTGCGATTGGCGCAGGGGTTGAGTTTCAGGGAAAGGATGTAGTCGTAAACGGCGCTTTTTCCGTTACCACCTCGCCCGATAAACCTCTTTTTTGCCGTGAAAGCGGCAGCACTCAACGCTTTTTCGTGCCGATTTGCTTAACTTCCGAAACTCCGAGCATAATTGAGGGTAAAGAGAGCCTGTTTAAAAGACCACTCGGAGTTTATGAAAAAATCTGCTTGGAGCAGGGCATTACCTTTGAGCAGAGCGCTTCCTCGCTCTATCTTGACGGCAAGCTAAAATCGGGCGAATATAAAGTAAAGGGCAATATTTCAAGCCAGTTTATCAGCGGACTTTTGTTTGCGCTTCCGCTTTTGGAGGGTGATAGTACCATTTCAATTTTGCCCCCTATCGAGAGCCGACCGTATATTAATTTAACTGTCAGTGCGCTCCAAAAATTCGGAGTAAGCGTTCAATGGCTTGACGATAAAACTATTTTCATTAAAGGTTCTCAGCGATATAAAGCGTGCTCTTGCGCGGTTGAGGGCGATTATTCCAATTCCGCCTTCTTTGCGGCGCTTAACGCGCTCGGCTCCGATATAGAAATAGGCGGGCTCGATGAAAACAGCCTGCAGGGCGATAAGGTATATAAAAAGTATCTTAAAAACCTTTCAAACGGCACACCCACCATTCATTTGGGCGACTGCCCCGACTTGGGACCTGTGCTTATGGCTGTTGCGGCGGCTAAAAACGGAGCGATATTCAACGATACCCGCCGCCTTAAAATCAAGGAGAGCGACAGGGGCGAGGCGATGGCAGAGGAACTGCGTAAATTCGGCGCAGATGTAACGGTTTACGATAATTCCATAGTCGTTTTCCCGAAAGAATTTCACGCTCCGAAAGAAGTAATAAACGGTCATAACGACCATAGAGTAGTAATGAGCTTGAGCGTTCTTTTAACGCTCACAGGCGGTGAAATTGAGGGCGCAGAAGCGGTATCCAAATCCCTGCCCGATTTCTTTGAACGCCTTAAAAAGCTTGGTATAGAGGTAGAAGAAGTATGAATTTTACAAGAGAGAAAAAGGTTTTAATTGTGGGTCTGGGCTTGCTCGGCGGCTCTTACGCTATGGCGCTAACAAGAAAGGATTATTCCGTCAGGGCGATAGCTCACAGGCAGGAAACCATTGATTTTGCGCTCCAAAGGGGCATAATCGAAAAAGGCACGACCGAAGTTACAAAAGAATTTGTGGAGTGGGCTGATATCATCGTTTTCGGTCTTTATCCGCATATTTTTAAAGAGTGGATAAAAAAGTATCAGTCCTATTTTAAAAGCGGCGCGATAATTACCGATGTTACGGGCATCAAGGGCAACTTTGTGCGTGAAATTCAGGGAATGCTGCGTGCGGATGTCGAGTATATCCCCGCGCACCCGATGTGCGGTAAGGAGGTTTCGGGCGTCGAGAATGCGGACGATAAAATTTTTGCCGGCGCAAACTATCTTGTAACGCCCACCGAAAAAAACAGCAAAGAAGCAATAGAAATTTGCCGCGACCTCGGTTGGATACTCGGCTGCTACAGGGTGGTTGAAATAGATATTGATAAGCACGATGAAGTTATCGGCTTCGTTTCGCAGTTAACTCATTGTATTGCAATAACTCTTATGACCTGCAACGAGGAAGAGCACCTTGAAAAATTCACGGGCGACTCCTTTAGAGATTTAACCCGAATTGCAAGAATTAACGAAATAATGTGGTCGGAACTTTTCATTGATAATAAGCAGGCGCTTATCAAGCAGATGAAGGAGTTTTCCGCTCAGTTTAATAAGATAGAAGAATTAATTGAAAATGAAGACGCCGAAGGCTTGAAAGAAATAATGCGCCGTTCAACCGAGAGAAGAAAGCTATTTGATAAATAACGCATAAATACAATATTCTAATGGCAAAACGACTAATTAAAACCTGTTTTGGACTCATTAGTCTGCGCCTAAGGGGGAAAACACTATGAGTATGAACAATATGATTTTCAAATTAAAGCTGCCTATACCTATGCTTGTGAAGGAGCAGTACCCGATTGATAAGTCGGTGCTTGCTTATAAAGAAAAAAGGGACGCTGAAATTGCGGCTGTTTTCAGGGGCGAGTCGGATAAACTTCTGCTCATTATCGGTCCTTGTTCAGCGGATAGGGAGGATGCGGTTCTTGAATACATTTCAAGGCTTTCGGAAATTCAAAAAAAGGTTGAGGACAAAATTTTAATCATTCCCCGCATTTATACAAATAAGCCGAGAACAACGGGCGACGGTTATAAGGGTATGCTTCACCAGCCCAATCCGTCAAATAAGCCTGATATGTTAAAAGGCATTGTTGAAATCAGGCATTTGCACTCGAAGGCGCTTACCGACTATAAATTCGGCACGGCTGATGAAATGCTTTATCCCGATAATCACCGTTATCTTTCCGACTTGCTTTCCTATGTTGCTGTCGGCGCGCGCTCAACAGAAAATCAGGAGCATAGGCTGACTGCAAGCGGACTGAGCGTTCCCGTGGGCTTTAAAAACCCAACAAGCGGCGATATTTCGGTTATGATGAACTCTGTCACCGCCGCCCAACATCCGCATGTATTTATTCACCGCGGCTGGGAGGTTGAGAGTAAGGGTAACGACTTGGCTCACTGTATTTTGAGAGGTTATGTCAATTCGCTCGGGCAGTCCTTCCCGAATTATCATTATGAAGATTTGTTAAGAGTTGATGCTGAATACGATAAACGCGCTCTTAAAAACCGCGCGGTAATAGTTGACTGCAATCACGCAAATTCGGGCAAGAAATATGAGCAACAGTTAAGGATTGCAAGGGAAGTCTTAAACTCGATGAAATATAATGAAAAAATTAATAAGCTTGTAAAGGGCTTTATGGTTGAAAGTTATCTTGTTGACGGTTCTCAGCCTGTTGACGGCGGCACCTACGGACAGTCCATCACCGACCCCTGTATCGGTTGGCAGAAAACCGAAGAACTGATTATGGATGTCTACGACAAACTAAAAACAATAAGATAAAAAGAGCGATGTTGCTGCCCGCAACATCGCTCTTTTGATAATTTTGTAGGGCGTGGCGATCTCGACACGCCGTTTTCAATCAGTAGGGGTCGATGCCTACATCGACCCGCATATAATCGGGTGAGGGTGTCCCTCCCACAACTTGCACCAACGGTGCAAACATCACTTGCGCTTAGCGCAAACATCACTGCGAAGCAGCATCACTTGCCAACGGCAAACATCATTAAAAATCGCTTGCGATTTTTCCTACCAAGTACGGTATCGCTTCCTCAAAGTTTACTCCATACCAGCATTTGTCTTTATCGTTTTCGGTGATTTCAATGCTTTTTCTTGTGAAATCCGCTGCAATTTCAATACTCTTTGTCAGGCTCTTGCCTTTAACTATTGCACCAAGCAGGCTCGAGGAAAAAATAT
>CADBNM010000074.1 GCA_902796055.1 Oscillospiraceae bacterium | reverse complement strand
TTAACGCAAAGATTTAAATAACTCTACTAAATCACATAAATAATAACAGTCTGCACGATTTTAGCCACTTTTTCGACAGTCTGAAATCGCCGCAAGTAAATGCGGCGATTTAAATATAACGGATATTTAATTGTCAGATTAATATTTATTATTTAATGTGCCAAAGACTAATAATAATTGAAAAAATTATTATTGTGTTTTTAGCCGCTCTCTTACAATCTATCCATATAGTCGGCTAATTTTTTAATTCTTGAAGGGTGCTTAAGTTTTCTAAGCGCTTTTGCCTCAATCTGCCTTATACGCTCTCTGGTAACACCGAACTTTGTGCCTACCTCTTCAAGAGTTTTAGGCTGACCGTCATCAAGCCCAAATCTCATTTTGAGCACGCTTGCTTCCCTATCGGTCAAGGTCTTAAGTACGGTTGCTAAATCTCTTTTAAGCGCATCCATAGTTGCAGCGTCAATCGGAGAAAGTGAAGTATCATCGGGAATGAAGTCGCCAAGGTGACTATCCTCTTCTTCGCCGATGGGAGTTTCAAGAGAAACGGGCTCTTGAGCAACTCTTAAAATTTCGCGCACCTTGTCCGCAGGCATACCGAGCCTCTCGGCAATTTCTTCCGCAGTCGGATCCCTGCCGTTCTCATGAAGCAGCTGACTATTTGCCTTCTTAACCTTGTTAATAGTTTCAACCATATGAACAGGTATACGGATGGTTCTTGCCTGATCGGCAATTGCGCGGGTAATAGCCTGCCTTATCCACCATGTGGCATAGGTTGAGAACTTAAAGCCCTTGGTATAATCAAATTTATCCGCCGCCTTAATAAGACCGAGATTGCCCTCTTGAATTAAGTCGAGAAATTGCATTCCCCTACCCACATACCTCTTTGCAATACTTACAACAAGGCGCAGGTTAGCTTCCGCAAGACGGCTTTTTGCTGTTTGATCATTCTCGGCAATCCTGATAGCAAGGTCTATTTCCTCCTCGGGAGTAAGAAGCGGTACCTTGCCTATCTCTTTAAGATAGACCTTGACGGGGTCGTCATTGTTATTATCCGCTACGGCAGCAGCATTTGCCACTGAGGTTTCATCCTTAGTAGGCGTTTCGATGATTGTTTCGATGTTCTCGGAAAGCAAATCATCAACAATTTCGATTTTCGACTCCTCAATAGCGGTATAAAAGTTTTCAAGAGTTTCAACATCCAAGTCCATATCGACGATTAAATCGTCAATTTCCTGAGAAGTGAGCTTTCCCGCGCTCTTGCCCTTTTCAATTAAAGAGCGGATGTTTGACGGGAGCTTGCTTAATGCGTCGTCCTTTTTCTCTTCGGACTTTGCACTTTTCTTCTCCTTGGAGCCTTCACTCTTTTTCGCCTTTGGAGACGACTTTTTTGCGGAAGCCTTTTTAGCGGTCTTCTTGGTCTCTTCGGCAGCTTCTTCGACTACTTTTTCTTCTACTTTTTCTGTGCTTTTTTTCGCCACGAAAACACATCCCTTCTAAAATAAGCCTACGGCTATTTTAATTGTTTGAAAAAAGATTTCTAAATTCCTCATCGCTCATATTTTCTAAATCGGGTTTAATAAGTTTTAGCTTTTCTTCTTTCAATGTTGTTATACTTTCAAGGCACTCCATTTTCGGATTGGTAAGCGTTCTGCCCCGCGCTTCAAGACCTGCAAGCACACCGTGCTCCTCGGGAGTAAGCTCCTCGCCGAAAGCGGACATATTTAGACTTTTCCCCTGATTAATATGTTCGCAAAGCGCCTTAAATATATGTTTATTAAATACGGTTACAAAATCCTCCTCAGAGATATTTGCACTGATGGTTCTGATTAAATCCGGATGATTAATAAGAACGGCAATGATTCTCTCCTCTGCAATAGCGGCACTCTTATACTGCCGCTTTTGGGGATTTATTTTGTCCGCATCATTTTGCATTGACATAACCTGACGGTTAGTTTGTTTGATTTTCTTTTTTTCGTTTTGCTTTTGGAAACGCCTGCTCTCGCTAAGAATAGCAGATTTTGCAACCTTAGTTTCTTCGGCAAGCTTGGAAGCATAAATATCACGCTTAACATTATCTGCCTCGGCGAGGATTTTTGCCGCTTCCGTTACATAGTCGGCAAGCCCTGCAGAGGTGTCGGTATCATACTTTTGCTTTGCCAAAAACAGTTTATATTCCGTATCGGTTTCCGCGCCTTCAATAAGCGCCTTGAACCTGTCGGCACCGAATTTCTGTATAAACTCATCGGGGTCCTTAGCACCTTTTATATTGAGCACTCTGACCTTTATGCCGACTTGCGAGAAAATTTCAATGGATTTATTTACAGCCTTCCGCCCTGCTTCATCGGCATCCTGAGAAAGAATAACGGTATCGGTATATTTTGACACAGTCCGCGCCATTTCGGGAGTAATCGCCGTGCCACAGGTGGCAATAGCATTTTCAAAGCCCGCTTGGTGAAGCGCAATAACATCCATATAACCCTCACATAGAATAAAGCCCTTTTCGGCGTGATTCTTAGCGAAGTTCATCGCAAAAAGCTGGTTTGTTTTCTTATATACCAAGGTGTCAGAGGTGTTGATATATTTGGGTTTTGAGTCATCAAGCACCCTACCGCCGAAGCCTACAACGCGCCCTCTTATATCAATAATCGGGGTTATGACCCTGTTTCTGAAATTATCGTAAAAGGTGCCTTTTGAGGACTTGCGCAATAAATTCGCCTTGTACAGCTCTTCATTGGAATAGTGCTTCTCGTTCATATACTTTTTAAGCGCGTCCCAGCTGTCGGGCGCATAACCCAAACCGAAATGTTTTATTGTATCAAAGGTATATCCCCGATTGAAATAATACTGCAAAGCGTGGCGGTTTTTCTCGTCTATAAGCTGAGAAAAATAGAAATGCGCCGCCTCTTTATTCATTTCGTAAACACGGTTGCGGGTTTTAAGCATTGAATCGTCATAGCCCGAATCAGGCATTACCATTCCGCTTCTGTCCGCAAGGAGTTTTACGGCTTCAACATAATCGAGATTTTCAATCTTGCGAATAAACGAAACTACATCGCCGCCCGCAGAGCAGCCGAAACAGTAAAAGGATTGAGTATCGGGATAAACGGTAAAGGAAGGGGTTTTCTCGCCGTGAAACGGACAAAGCCCTTTATAGAGTCTGCCGGCGCGCTTTAAATTGACATATCCGCCGATAACTTCGGTGATGTCGTTTCTCGCTCTGAGCTCTTCCAAAAAGGTCTCGTTAAACGCCACTTTACCCCTCCTTTCTTAAATCTCGGCTATTATTAAACTTTTTCCCAGCCTTTGGGAATATAGATTCTATTGAACATCTCTACGGCGTAATGATCGGTCATGCCTGCGATGTAATCACAAGCCGCTCTTTCAACGCCTTCATTTTTTGCAATTAAAGCGTATTCCTCGGGCAACTCATGCTCATGCTCGCAAAAATGCTTATAAAGCGTTTCAATAAGCTTTACAGCCTTAACCTCCTCGCTCTTACATTCGGGATTAAGGTAAACATTTTGAAACATAAATTTATTGAGCCTGTCGAACACTTCCCACATACCGTCCGCCATTTTTATTACATTGTCAGTGGGATTTTCGGCATCGGTAACGCTTGAAGAAATAACGCTTGTTACAAGCGAATTTATCCTTGAGGCGGTTGAAGTGCCAATCATTGAATGCACCTCTTCGCTAATTTGTTCTTCCGTTATTATGTGCGCCCTCAAAGCGTCGTCAATATCATGATTTATGTAAGCGATTCTATCCGACAGTCTTACAAGCCTGCCCTCAAGAGTATCCGCTTCTTGCCCTTTTGTATGGCAGAGTATGCCGTTTCTTACTTCCTCGGTAAGGTTTAAGCCCTCGCCGTTTTTCTCTATAACATCAACAATTCTCACGCTCTGCTCATAGTGGCGAAAACCGCCGGGATAAATAGCGTCAAGCGCTCTTTCGCCTGCGTGCCCGAACGGAGTATGCCCCAAATCGTGACCCATGGCGATTGCTTCGGTTAAATCTTCATTGAGCCTTAGCGCTCTTGCAATGGTTCTTGCAATTTGAGCCACTTCGAGAGTATGAGTAAGGCGGGTTCTGTAGTGGTCGCCCTCGGGAGATAAGAAAACCTGTGTTTTGTGCTTCAAGCGGCGAAAGGACTTTGAATGAATAATTCTGTCCCTGTCCCGCTGCCAGCAGGTTCTGACTAAATCGGGCTCTTCGGGAGCAAGCCTGCCTTTAGAATCCTTAGCAAACGCCGCGCCCGAGGACAAGAGCGAAAGTTCATTGTTTTCAATGCGTTCTCTTATGTTTTCCATACTCTCACCTGTTTCAACACTTTATTTCAATGCGTTTTTCAAATATTTCCCCGTATAAGAAGCTCTGCAGCCCGCGACCTCCTCAGGAGTTCCCGTAGCGACTATGTTTCCGCCGCCGTCACCACCCTCGGGTCCTAAATCTATAATGTAGTCCGCAACCTTGATGACATCAAGATTGTGTTCGATTACAAGCACGGTATTGCCGGCATCTACAAAACGCTGAAGAACATCAATGAGCCTGTGAACATCGGCAGCGTGAAGCCCGGTTGTAGGCTCGTCCAAAATATAAATGGTCTTGCCCGTTGACTGCTTTGAAAGCTCGGTAGCAAGTTTCACGCGCTGCGCTTCACCGCCTGAAAGAGTAGTAGCAGGCTGCCCGATTCTAATATAACCGAGACCTACATCGTAAAGCGTTTTGAGTTTCTTTGCGATTTTCGGAACAGCCGAGAAGAACTCAACGCCTTCCTCAACCGTCATTTCAAGCACATCGTAAATATTTTTGCCCTTGTACTTTACTTCAAGCGTTTCTCTATTGTACCGTTTACCCTCGCAAACCTCGCAGTCCGTATAAACATCGGCAAGGAAGTGCATTTCTATTTTAACTATGCCGCCGCCCTGACACGCTTCGCACCTGCCGCCTTTAACATTGAAAGAAAAGCGGGAAGCGGTATAACCTCTTTGCTTTGCGTCCTTAGTGCTTGCAAAGAGTTTTCTGATATCGTCAAACACGCCCGTATAAGTTGCGGGGTTTGAACGCGGAGTTTTGCCTATGGGCGACTGGGTTATTTCTATAACATTATCAAGATATTCGGTGCCGGTTATATCCTCAAACTTGCCCTCGCGCTTTTTAGCATGGTTAAGCTCGTTTGCGAGGCGTTTATAAAGAACCTCGTTTACAAGGCTCGATTTGCCCGAACCCGAAACACCTGTTACGGCAATAAATTTGCCGAGCGGTATTTCAACATCAATGTTATTAAGGTTATTCTGAGCCGCGCCAAGCACTTTAAGCGACTTGCCGTTGCCGTTTCTCCTTTTAGCCGGAACGGCTATTTTTTTATCGCCTCTTAAATACTGCCCTGTTACGGATTCCTTACAATTCTTTATATCCTCAACCGTGCCTGCGCAAACAAGATTGCCGCCGTGAATACCTGCGCCTACGCCCACATCAACAACATAGTCCGCCGCAAGAATGGTATCCTCATCGTGCTCAACAACAATTAGAGTGTTGCCTAAATCTCTGAGGTGCTTGAGAGTTCCGAGCAATCTTTCGTTATCCCTTTGATGCAGACCGATACTCGGTTCATCAAGTATATACAGCACGCCCATAAGCGAGGAGCCTATTTGAGTTGCAAGCCTTATTCTCTGGCTCTCACCGCCAGAAAGAGTCGCGGAAGAACGGGAAAGCGTAAGGTACTCAAGCCCTACGGAATTGAGGAATGAAAGCCTGTCGTGAATTTCCTTTAATATCGGCTTTGCGATTATTTCATCTCTATTTGAAAGAGTCAGAGAGTCGATAAACGCCAAAGCGTCCTTAATGCTCTTTTCGCAGACTTCATAAATATTAAGTCCGCCGACGGTTACCGCAAGGCTTTCTTTACGAAGCCTTTGCCCTTTACATTCGGAGCAGGCTGAAACCGCCATATATTTTTCAATATCCGCTCTCGACCATTCGCTCGTGGTAGATTCATAACGCCTTGTGAGGTTAGTTATAATACCCTCAAATTCGGTCATATAAGTACCCGAGCCGAAATCGGTTGTGCGGGTGAATTTTATTTTTTTATCGCCGCTGCCGTAAAGAAGCACATTAAGCGCTTCTTCGGATAAATCCTTAATAGGCGTATCAAGCGTAAAGCCGTATTCCTTCGCAAGCCCTTTATAGTACATCATGGCGATTGAGCCGCTGTCGTTAACGCTCCAGCCCGTAACCTTAACCGCTCCCTCTTTTATGGAGAGCTTTTTGTTTGGAATTACTAAGTCGGGGTCAACCTCCATAAAAGTGCCGAGTCCGGAACATTTAGGGCAAGCGCCCAAGGGACTGTTGAAGGAAAACATTGCAGGGGTTAGCTCTTCGATATTTATGTCGTGCTCGGGGCAGGCGTAAGCGAGCGAAAACGACAACTCATCGCCGCCCACGACATCTATAATAACGCCGTTGCCCGAAAGCTTAACGGCTGTTTCAATACTGTCCGCAAGTCTTGAAATAACATCGTCCGATATAACGAGCCTGTCAACTACAACCTCAATATTATGTTTTTTATTCTTTTCAAACTTTATCTTTTCGCTTAAATCGTAGATTATGCCGTCCGCACGGACTCTGACAAAGCCGGATTTTCTAAGGTCGTTAAGCTCTTTTACAAATTCGCCTTTCTTTGCGCGGGCTATCGGCGCCAAAACCTGAAGCCTTGTTTTAGGCTCAAGCTTCATTATTTTGTCAACCACCTGGTCGACTGTCTGCCTTTTGATTTCTCTGCCGCAGACGGGACAGTGAGGCACGCCGACTCTCGCATACAAAAGTCTTAAATAGTCGTATATCTCCGTAACCGTTCCGACAGTGGAACGGGGGTTTTTGGAAGTGGTTTTCTGGTCAATGGAAATGGCGGGGCTTAAGCCTTCAATATAATCGACATCGGGCTTGTCCATCTGCCCCAAAAACTGGCGCGCATAGCTCGAAAGGCTTTCAACATAGCGCCTTTGCCCTTCGGCAAAAATGGTATCAAACGCAAGCGAGGATTTGCCCGAGCCCGAAAGTCCCGTAAAGACAGTAAAGCTGTCACGGGGAATTCTGACATCTATATTTTTTAAATTGTGCTCTCTCGCACCCTTAACAAATATATCCTTTTGTGCCATTATTTTCCTTTTCTGATTTTTTCTATCTTATCTCTCAAATATGCGGCGTGCTCAAATTCAAGTATCTTTGCCGCCTGCTTCATTTCCCTTGTTAAGCGTTCAATGAGAATCTGACGCTCCTTAGGAGATAAATATTTGGTTTTTTTGTTATCCAAATCCTCTTTATGAGAGGATATTTCAAGCACATCCCTGACGCCCTTATTTATGGTTTTGGGAACTATACCGTGCGCCTCGTTATACGCCATTTGCTTAGTCCTGCGGCGGTTGGTTTCTTTAATCGCCCTTTCCATAGACTGAGTTACGCTATCGGCATACATAATCACCTTACCGTCCGCATTTCTTGCGGCTCTGCCTATAGTCTGAACAAGCGAGGTTTCGCTCCTTAAAAAGCCCTCTTTATCAGCGTCCAAAATAGCGACTAAACTCACTTCGGGAATATCCAAGCCCTCGCGCAGCAGGTTGATGCCGACAAGCACATCAAACTCTCCGAGCCTCAAATCTCTGATTAGCTCCATTCGCTCTATCGTGTCAATATCATAATGCAAATAGCGCACCTTGATGCCTACATTTTCAAGAAACTCCGTCAAGTCCTCCGCCATTTTTCTTGTGAGAGTTGTAACGAGAACACGCTCGTTTTTGGCGGTTCTAAGATTAATTTCGCCTATTAAATCATCAATCTGACCGTCAACGGGCTTTACGGTAATCTCAGGGTCTAAAAGTCCCGTCGGTCTTATTACCTGCTCGACTACAGCCGCGCTCTTTTCTTTTTCAAAGTCGCCCGGAGTGGCACTGACAAATATAGCTTGGTCAAGATGAGAATAAAATTCCTCAAAATTAAGCGGTCTGTTATCAAGCGCGGACGGCAGACGAAAACCGTATTCAATAAGATTTTCTTTTCTCGAACGGTCGCCTCCGTACATTCCCCTGACCTGCGGCAGGGTTACATGACTTTCATCGACAAAAAGCAGAAAATCATTTTTCTCAAAGAAGTCAAGCAATGTGAAGGGCGTGCTTCCCGGCGGTCTGCCCGAGAGCACTCTCGAATAGTTTTCAATGCCCTTGCAAAAGCCCGTTTCGCGCAGCATCTCCATATCGTATTCGGTACGCTCTTTAATGCGCTGTGCCTCAATAAGCTTGCCCTTGTCCTGAAAATATTTCACCCTATCGAGCATTTCCGCATAGATATCGGCTATGCCTTTTTCGAGCTTTTCGGGTCCTATAACATAGTGCGAAGCGGGATAAATCGCAGCGTGGGTTACGGTGTTTTTGACTTCGCCCGTTAGGGTGTTTATCTCGGTTATCCTATCAATTTCATCTCCGAAAAATTCAACCCGTATAGCTATGTCGTTTGAATAAACGGGAAAAATCTCAACCACATCGCCGCGCACTCTGAATTTGTTTCTGACGAAAGAAATATCGTTGCGCTCATATTGAATTTCAACGAGTTTTTTTATTAACTCCTCGCGGCTCTTTTGCATTCCCGTTCTAAGAGAAATAATCATATTTTTATAGTCATAGGGCGAACCGAGAGAATAAATGCACGAAACGGAAGCGACTATAATCACATCGCGCCTTTCACTTAGCGCACTTGTGGCAGAGTGGCGAAGTTTATCAATTTCATCGTTGATAGACGAGTCCTTTTCGATATAGGTATCCGTTCCGGGAATATACGCTTCGGGCTGATAATAATCGTAATATGAAACAAAATATTCAACCGCGTTTTCGGGGAAAAATTCTTTAAACTCACTGCAAAGTTGGGCGGCAAGGGTTTTGTTGTGCGCGAGCACCAAAGTAGGCTTGTTGACTTTTGCAATAACATTTGCCATAGTGAAAGTTTTACCTGAGCCTGTAACGCCTAAAAGTGTCTGCTCTTTCAAGCCGTTTCTGACGCCCCGAACCAACTGCTCAATCGCTTCGGGCTGGTCGCCTGTAGGCTCGTAATCGCTGACAAGTTTAAAGTCCATTTTTCCTCCTTTATATATTGTGCGTATATTTATAGATTTTATATTATAATACATCTCTTTGCAAATTGCAACTAAAATTTATTGAAATTTTAAAAAAATGTGTTATACTTAATTCATACAGTAATTTATTATTTAGCCATTTTGGCTATTATGGAGATTATGAGAAGCTTTAACATTACGAAAAACGACGCCGACCAACGGCTTGATAAGTATATTTCCAAGAGCGTTCCCGCCTTGCCAAAAAGCCTTATGTATAAGTATATCAGGCTTAAAAGAATTAAGGTAAACCGCAAGCGCGCCGAGATTTCGACAAGGCTCAAAGAAGGCGATATTGTGGATATGTATATCGGCGATGAATTCTTTAAAGAGGCTCAGTACAAATACGATTTTCTTAAAGCGGGCAAAGAACTCGACATAGTTTATGAAGATGAAAATATTGTCATATGCAATAAAAAGGCGGGGTTGCTGTGCCATGCGGATAAAAATGAATACAACGACAATCTCATAAACAGAATTTTAAGATACCTATATAATAAAAAAGAGTATGACCCGAAAAGCGAACACTCTTTTACCCCTGCACTTGCAAACAGGATTGACCGCGGCACAAGCGGACTTGTTATCTGCGCCAAAAACGCCGAAGCACTGAGAATTCTAAACAGCAAAATAAAAAGCCGCGAGGTTAAAAAATACTATCTTTGCATAGTTTCTGGGCGTATGCCGAAAAGCGAAGATACGCTAAAAGCCTACCTCACAAAAAACGAGGAAAAGAACATGGTTTCGATTAAAAACAAAGAGTTTGAAGGCTCAAAAGAGATAGTGACAAAATACCGTGTTCTTGCCGAAAACAATGGCTTTTCGCTGCTTGAAATCGACCTGCTCACGGGCAGAACGCACCAAATCAGAGCGCAGTTCGCGCACATATCTCATCCGCTTTTGGGCGATAAGAAATACGGCGACAGAAAATTGAACGCCAAATATAATTACAGCAATCAGGCGTTGTTTTCATACAAAATTAAGTTTGATTTTACTTCCGAGGCAGGCTCGCTCGATTATCTCGGCGGAAAAAGTTTTGAGGCTGACAAAAGCGTATTTGAAAATGAGTTCAATAAACTGAAATAAAATCAACATTATTGTTGACATTGGCGCGTTTATGTATTACAATATGTTTTGCATTTGCTGATGTGGCGAAATAGGCAGACGCAAGGGACTTAAAATCCCTCGGTAGCAATACCGTGCCGGTTCAAGTCCGGCCAT
>CADBNM010000073.1 GCA_902796055.1 Oscillospiraceae bacterium | reverse complement strand
TTGAAGCAGTTGCAAAAAAGAATAAACAAAACCTTATTATCCTTAGCAATTTTTATCCCTTGCCTCAGCGTTTCAGTTGGCGGATTTCATCTCACTCTTTCAACATCTGCTCAGCGTGTAGAAAAAGGTTTTTCTACACGCTGAACCCTCGGAAAGGCTAACGCCTGCCGAGGGTTTTACTTGCACTATTTGTGCGAAATTCTAAAATTTTGAGGTAAAACTTCTTTACCGAATCTCTGCGCAATAGCAGTCGGACTTAACTTCCGTTTTTTATAGTTTGACTAAAGATTTCAACTATGTTATAATCGTGTTGCGACATAATCATATTTTTTTTGAGCATAATAAGGTATGTATTTTCGATAAAAATGCATGCTCTTTATTGGTATACCTTTTATGCTCGTATATTTGATTTGTGTCGCAGCAATCGGAGCATTGTGTTTTTTTGCACAGCTTCGGCTGTGCATTTTTTCTTTAAGGCGGTTATAGATATGAAAAAGGTTGTAATTATAGGTGCAGGCGGTCACGCAAAGGTTGTTGCCGATATAATACAAAAGTCAGGCGACCATATAGTCGGATTTCTTGAAGCTAACCACAAAAGAAGCGAATTTTTAAGCCTGCCGATTTTAGGAGAGGATACTGATTTTCGCAAATATAAAGAAAACTATTTCATAATCGCCATAGGCTCTGCAAAAGCAAGAGAAGCAATCTCAGAGAGAATGCAGGGAGTAAAATGGTATACAGCCATTCATCCGAGCGCAGTAATATCTTCAATTAATACCTCTATAGGTGAAGGTAGCGTTATAATGCCAAATGCCGTTATTAATCCTAACTCAATAATTGGAAAGCACTGCATCATCAATTCCTCGGCTCTTGTTGAACACGACAATTCGATAGGAGATTTTGTCCACATTTCAGTAGGCGCAAAATGCGCAGGGACAGTTACTGTAGGAAACAAAACTTGGATTGGCGCAGGTGCTACCGTAAGCAACGACGTAAAAATTTGCGAGGAGTGTATGATAGGAGCCGGAGCAGTGGTTGTTAAAAGCATTGAACAAAAAGGAACATATGTAGGTGTCCCTGCAAAGAAAATGCACGAGTAACATCCCCAGTATCAACTCTCTAAATATAATAAAAAGTGTCGGCGCCGACACTTTTTTTACTCTGTTAACATATTTATTATTGTGTTTGATATGAGAAAGCCTTGCGGGGTTAAAGATATATTCTCGGGGGTTGTTTTTATATATCCGTTTTGCTCCAAATCGGGTATTTCATTTAGAGATTTTTCGCTTAAAAGCTCTTTTTTTATGCCTTCTTTCAGTCTCAATCCGAGCATAATTTTCTCTTCACAGCTCCCGCTTTCGCCGTCCGCAATCGGCTCGCCGCCATTTATAAAATAATCTATATCACGCGGATAATAAAAGCGTTTACCGTTTATGCAAGAATGGGCTGCGGCGCCTATTCCGAGGTAATCCTCCAAGCGCCAATACTTTAAATTATGCTTACTCTCGGCGCCCGCTTTTGCAAAATTCGATATTTCATACTGCAAAAATCCCGCTTTTTCAAGCTCGCTTACCGCCTGCAAATACAAATCGGCGGTTTCATCTTCATCGGGCAAATTAAGCTTAGAAGAGTTTTTATAGAAAAATGTTCCTTCTTCAAGCTTTAATATGTATGCGCTTATATGCCGTACTCCGAGTTCTGCGCAAAAGGCTATCGACTCTGACAGCGAAGCGCCCGTCTGCTTCGGTATACCGAGCATTAAATCGAGAGAAATGTTATTGAAGCCCGCTTTTTTTGCAAGCAAAACGGCTTTTTCAACCTGATTTTTGTCCGCCCTTCTGCCGAGCGAACGGCGTTCGGAATCTACAGCGGACTGCATTCCGAAGCTGAGCCTGTTTACTCCGCTTGCAAAAATCTTTTTGAAATAATCCTCGTCTGCATCCGAAGGATTAAACTCTGCAGTAATCTCCTCAGGCACGCATCTAAAGGATTTTTTCACATTTTCCACTATGCTGCAAAGCATTTCGGCAGGCAGCGATGACGGCGTTCCGCCGCCTATGTAAAGTGTATCGGCTTTACAAAAATTATCTTTGGTAAAGTTTTTTAACTTTACATTTACCGCTTCTACATACTCCCTTGCCCTACTCTTATCCGCTAAAGAATAAAAATCGCAATAGGGACATTTGGAGTTACAGTAAGGAATATGCACATAAACGCCTATATTTTTATTCATCATCAAGCTTAAGCACTGCCATAAACGCCTCCTGCGGCACCTCAACCTTGCCGAATTGACGCATACGCTTTTTACCCTCTTTTTGCTTTTCAAGCAGCTTTTTCTTTCGGGATATATCGCCGCCGTAGCACTTTGCAAGCACATCCTTGCGCATAGCCTTAACGGTTTCTCTTGCGATAATCTTGCCACCGATTGCAATTTGAACAGGTATTTCAAACATTTGTCTCGGAATGTTTGCCTTTAGCTTTTCGGCAATTTTTCTCGCTCTCGGATAGGCTTTATCAGCGTGCAGAATGAAGCTGAGCGCATCCACAATATCGCCGTTTAAAAGCACATCAAGTTTAACAAGTTTGCTCTGCTCATAACCCTTTATTTCATAGTCAAGGCTGGCATAGCCCCTCGTTCTCGATTTTAGAGAATCGAAAAAGTCATAAATTATTTCATTGAGCGGCATCATATAGGTTATATCTACTCTGTCGGGCGTGATATAATCCATACCTACATAGGTTCCGCGCCTGTCCTGACACAAATCCATTATGGTTCCCACACAGTCGGCGGGACTGTAGATATGCGTTTCGGTTATAGGCTCCTCGCAATAATCAATATCCGCAGGGTCGGGATAGTGAGTGGGGTTGTCGATTTCAAGCACGCTGCCGTCGGTCATATGTATTTTATAAACAACGCTCGGGATTGTTGTTACAAGGTCGAGATTATATTCCCTTTCGAGGCGTTCTTGGATAATTTCGAGGTGCAAAAGTCCCAAGAATCCGCAGCGGAAGCCGAAGCCGAGCGCACCCGAGGTTTCGGGCTCGAAGGAGAGAGAAGCGTCGTTGAGCTTGAGCTTATCGAGCGCGTCTCTGAGTGCTTCATAATCGGCGCCGTCCGCAGGATAAACGCCGCAGTAAACCATAGGCTGAACCTCCTTGTAGCCCGCAAGCGGTTCGCTGCAGGGATTGGAAGCGAGCGTTACGGTATCGCCGACCTTAGCATCGTGAATTGTTTTAATTGAAGCGGTAATATAACCAACCTCGCCCGAGCTGAGCTCGCCCGTGCTTTCCATTGAGGTCGCTCTCATTCTACCGACATCTACGACGGTGAATTCCGCACCTGTTGATACTATGCGCATAGTATCTCCGTTTCTTATTTTACCGTCAACTATTTTCACATAAACCACTACGCCCTTATAGTTATCGTAAACACTATCAAAAATCAAGGCTCTGAGAGGTTTATCGTCGTGATTTTCGGGTGCGGGAATATCGGTAACTATGGTTTCGAGCACCTGCTCGATGTTAATACCTGTTTTCGCAGATACTCTCGGCGCATCGTCGCAGGGTATGCCGATAACATCCTCGATTTCTTTGGCAACTCTGTCCGGCTCTGCGGCGGGAAGGTCAATTTTATTGATAATCGGCACTATTTCGAGGTCGTTGTCGAGCGCTAAATATGTATTAGCAAGCGTCTGGGCCTCAACGCCCTGAGAAGCGTCGACCACAAGCAGCGCGCCCTCGCAGGCTGCAAGAGAACGGGAAACCTCATAATTAAAGTCAACATGCCCGGGAGTATCAATGAGATTGAGCATATACTCCTCACCGTCACTCGCAGTATAATCGAGAGTAACGGCGTGCGCCTTGATGGTTATTCCCCTCTCGCGCTCCAAGTCCATATCGTCCAAAATCTGGGCGGTCATATCGCGCTTTGCTACAGAGCTTGTGAGCTCCAAAAGCCTGTCCGCCAAGGTAGATTTGCCATGGTCTATATGCGCTATTATTGAAAAATTCCTGATTTTATCTTTTGGAAAGGACATAAAATAAAACTCCTGAAATTAATATACATTATATATTAACATTTTTATATGCGCTCTTGCAAGGGTTAGTATAAAAATCTTTTGGAAAAATTAAACAGCACTGCGCAGATTTTTTCAAAAACCGCTTTGGCAACACAAATATAATGCGAAAAGGGCTTAACATCCGCAAAGCCGTTAAAGCGGGTATTGCTGTAAACGATAAAAGCGCAGAAGAAAAAAACAAGCGCGCTTAAAACGAGCACCTTCAGGCATTTTTGCCTTTGATATTTTACAAGCAGATTTTTCGTCATATTACCACCTTGAAATAGTATTCCCCTGTTTACATATTTTAACAATAATGATATAATAAGAATCGGTGATTAAAATGAAAGAATATTTCAGCTCACAGAGCACAAAAAAATATCTTATAATAAGCGCGATAGTAAGCGTGGTTGCGCTTGCAGGAATGGATATTTTCCTCTTCCCCGCAGTTAAAGCGGCGGCGGGAGGCATAGCGGCTTTTGATTTGCAGGCGTTCGCTTACCCGAAGGCAGTCGGCGAGCAGTTTATACAAAATATTACCGCTACGGGAAAAACATATTTTTACGCCGCGATTGCGCTTGACTTTGTGTTTATGTTCGCCTATACTTACCTGTTTTTAGGGCTGTTTATAAAGCTCAATAAAATCGGATATAAACTCATTTTTCTGCCGATTGCGCTGTTTGCAGTTGATGTTATAGAGGATGTTTTAAGTATTATAATGCTTAAGACGGATAAATTTATTCCAGCGGCAAGCGCGGTAAGCGCGGCGAAAAATATTTTGACTTACGCTTGCTGTATTACTGCTTTAGTGTTTCTGATAAATTGGCTTGTTAAGAGAAAAAAGAAGTAAGGCTTTGCCCGAGTACAAATTACTTAAAATTATTGTCAACCTAAATTTAAAATTTTGGTTGACATTTTTTATTTTTGCGCTTAAAATATTAACGGTGATAGAAATTGAAAGAGAAAAAATTTAAACCTTTAGATATTGCATATATAGGAATATTCAGCGCGATAATCGCACTTTTTTCTTGGGTGAGCATACCGACGACGGTGCCTTTTACCCTGCAAACGCTCGCCATTTTCCTCTCGCTTACACTGCTCGGCGGGCGAAACGGCTTTTATTCGATTTTGGTTTACATCGCGCTCGGCGCGGCAGGTATTCCGGTTTTTTCAGGCTTTAAGGGCGGAATAGGAGTGCTTGCAGGCAACACGGGCGGCTACATTTTAGGCTTTATACTGCTCGGCGCGATTTATTGGCTGCTCACTTCGATTTTCGGCGAAAAGTTGCATATACAGATTATCTCGCTTGTTTTGGGACTTTTAATTTGCTACGCCTTCGGCACGGCTTGGTTTATGTATCTGTATATTAAAGCCAACGGCGCAGTAACGCTAATGACGGTGCTCGGCTGGTGCGTTTTCCCGTTTATCCTGCCCGACGCTATTAAAATGGCGATGGCGATACTGCTCGCAAAAAGGCTGAGGAAATATATAAAGTGACTTTTTCACCTCATCAGTCACCTTTGGCGACAGCTTCCCCTCAAGGGGAAGCCTTTTTTTATTGCTAAGTTCACAAAAGTGAACTCTTTTCGGTCTATTGACTAATTATAATAATATATGGTAGAATAAAAATGCCAAATAATTACACAAGTGAATATTTTTGCTACTGATTAGGTATGCTATTTTTATCTATCTTGATAAAAATGCATGCTCTGATTTGCATACTATATCGGTAGCGTTATATGTGTAATTGTTTGGCGACAACCGAGCTTGCGTTTTTGGGCGTATGGCTTCGGCTGTACGCCATTTTTGATTTTTGGAGGTGTTTTTATGGATGAAAAGAAAATGAGTGAGTTTTTAACAGTTAGTGTCATACCTAAACACAAAGATAAAGATAGGATTTACGATTGTGTTTTTCGAGCACATAGAGATGTGCTTACAGGTAGGTTTCACTTGCCTTTTTACATTTTGCAAAATAGGGCGTTGATAAATAAACTGTGCGATTTAATTAGAAAAAATGATGGTCAAACAAAATCATCAAAAAGATTTATTAAGTGTTTAAAGACCAAATATGAAAATGTTGAATTTGGTGCAATTCAAAAATTGGTGAATATGAGTTTAAAATATTTGGTTGTTTTGAACAAATACGAGGGGCATATAATTGACATTGATGAGAAATATTGCGACTGTCCGCTTGACAGCACTATTTTAGACTGTTTGGCTGAAGATGTTAAAGATTTGCCCAACTCATTCGCTAAAGAATGTGGAATTAAAGAAAAAACATTGATTGCAATCAGAGAAAATGACATACACTGGACATCTATTGAGAATGAACAATATAATGATGTTCAAAAAATAATAGGTTTTTTAACAAAAGACAAAGGCAGTAAATTAGCCTATGACTTTGATAATTGGAAAAAGGAGAAAAAGTAATGAAAAGATTATTAAGTGTTATTTTAGTAATCGTAATGATTTGCAGCACCTTTGCAGGACTGCAAATAACTTCTAATGCTTTGTCAAGTAGTGGTAAATGCGGCGATAATGTCACATATACTTTTTATTCCATTACAAAATCGCTTATAATAAGCGGTAGCGGTGAAATGTATAATTATTCATCATATGGTAGTCTGTTTTTTAGAACTAACATTAAAGAAGTAATCATTGAATCCGGTGTAACACATATTGGCAGTTGTGCGTTTGAAGATTGTGGTTTGATAAGCATCACCATTCCCGATACTATAAAAAGTATTGGTAAATATGCGTTTGAAGATAATAATGATTTAGCAGAGATAAATATTAGTAGCATTGAATCTTGGTGTAAAATAGATTTTGACGGGCAGTATGCAAATCCTTTTTATTATACTAACAAAGCCTCCCTATATCTTAATAGAAAATTAGTTACAGAAATAGCGGTTCCAGATTCTATCACAAGCATTAGCAATTATGCATTTTACGGTTGCAGGAGTTTGACAAATATCACTATTCCGGCTTCTGTTACAAGCATTGGTGATTCTGCTTTTAGATGTTGCAGTGGAATCACAGGAACATTGACAATACCCGACAGCGTAACGAGTATAGGCGATTATGCATTTTGCGCTTGTAGCGGTTTAACAAGTGTAACAATTCCCGATTCTGTTACAAGCATTGAAAAAGGTGCATTTGCATGGTGTAGCGGGTTGACAACCGTAACGATTCCGAATTCAGTCACAAACATTGGTCATAGTGCATTTGAATGGTGTAGCGGTTTGACAACCGTAACGATTCCGAATTCAGTTACAACCATTAATCATTATGCATTTCAAGATTGTAGCAGTTTGGTAAGCATCACAATTCCAGATTCTGTTACATGTATTGGTGCTTATGTATTTTACGCTTGCAGTAAATTATCAAGCATTGATATTAAAAGCGAAAACTGCAGTATTTATTATTTGGCGGATACAATTCCCAAAAACACAACTATTATAATTAACGGTTCGAAAAATGTTTATGAATATGCAAAAAAATACAACCGCAATTATATTTGCAATCATGTTGAAGAAATAGATGTTGCTACGGAGCCGACCTGCACCAAAAGCGGGCTTACACAAGGCAGTCATTGTAAAGCATGTGGCACGATTTTTATAGAGCAAGAAGAAACCGAAGCAGCATTAGGTCACGATTATCAATCAACTATTACTGCCCCGACATGCACCGAAAAAGGCTATACTACCTATACTTGTTCAAGGTGCTCTGATGTTTACAAAGATGATTATACAAACTCATTAGGTCATGATTATATTAAAACTGCGGGTTCTGCCGCCACATGCACTAAAACCGGTAAAGCAGATAAATACACTTGCTCCCGCTGTGGTGACAGTTACGGCGGAGAAACTATTACCGCTTTAGGTCACGATTATATTAAAACTGCGGGTTTTGCCGCTACTTGCACTAAAACAGGTAAAACAGATAAATACACCTGCTCTCGCTGTGGTGACAGTTACGGCGGAGAAACTATTGCCGCTTTAGGTCACAGTTACAACAATGCTGTAGTTACAACCAATCCCACTTGCACTTCAAAAGGCAAACAAAAATATACTTGTTCTCGTTGTGATAATAGTTATTATGAAGATATTGCCGCTTTGGGTCACAACTACCAAAAAACGAGCACTACCTATTCAACTTGTACTACAAGGGGTAAAAATACTTATACCTGTTCTCGCTGTTATAACTATTACACAGAATCCCTGCCGCTTGCGGAGCACAGTTATAATTCTACAAACATTATTAAAACAAAAGCGGCTTACCAAAGAAACGGCAAAATAATAAAGTCCAAATGCTCGGTTTGTGGCGCAGAAGGCTCGACTTCAATAATATACGCACCGAAAAATATTGTATTGTCTAAGAGCACTTACACTTATTCGGGCAAAGCAAATAAGCCTGCCGTTACTGTGAAAGACAGCACAGGAAGTGTTATTGACAGTTCAAATTACACTGTAGCCTACAGCAACAATATAAATGCAGGCACGGCAAAAGTGACAGTAACTTTCAAAGGTGATATGTACGAAGGCAGTATGAGCAAAACATTTAAAATCTCGCCTAAAAAACTTACAAACTGCTATTTGGATACTGTGTGCTCATATACAGGCAAAGCGATTGTGCCGGTGCCGTATTACTACGACCACAAACAGGCTATGACTTCTTACGGTTTGCAAGATTATTATCTTAAAGCAAACTATAAAAAAGGGACGGATTACAACATAACTATTTCGGGCGGTCACAAAAATGTGGGTAATTACACAATAGTAATAAAGTTTAAAGGCAATTACAGCGGTACAATTAAAAAGACTTTACAGATAAGACCTGCACCTGTTGTAAGTGCAAAAGCTGTCAGTTATTCGGCGACATCAATTAAAGTTAATTGGGCTAAGGCTAAAAATGTAAGCGGTTATGCGGTTTACAGGTATAACAACAGTAAACACAAATGGGTAAAATACAAAAACACCACTAAAAATTCCATGATTATTCCGCGATTGTCAAAATCAGATGTATTTGTTGACTACTGTATAAGGACTTATAAAAAGGTGGGCAATAAAGTATATTGGAACGACGGCAGTAAAAACTATGAGAGCTGGCAGTATACGAAACCGAACAAACCTATAGTTAAATTAGTTAATCTCGACTTTGGCAAGTTCGATATTAAGTTTAACCGTTCTACCAACCACCAAATGCAATTAAGTGATAATAAAGCATTTTCAAACAAAGGTAATAACATATGCATTACTTACCGAAAAAATGGCTCGGTAATGCATGCTGACCAGTGGGGCTCCGGAAGAACATACTATGTAAGAGCAAGAGAATATTATTACACATTCAGCGGAAAATTAGTGGTAGGTCCTTGGAGTGATGTTAAGACAATTACAACGCTATAAACAAAAAAGAAAAACTTGCAGCCGCAAGTTTTTCTTTTTTTTACAGTCTTACAGAAATTTCACCCGAGGAGAGAGTTTGGTGGTCGCCGGTTGGGGTTTTGACTATCAGTTCACCTTTATCGCCGATGGAGTCGGCTATGGCGGTGAAAGTTTCGCCGTTTTTGATATAGGTTATTTTTTTGCCGAGTACGAGCGAGTGTGCTCGGTAGTCCTCCAAAATATCGGGCGCTGACAAATCATGCGCTACTTTTATGATTTCATCTGCAAGCGCCTGTGCGATTTTGGGTCTTGTTATACTTTTATCATTAAGGCTTGCCGCCGTTTTCTCAATGCTTTCGGGGAAATCGGCGGTATTTACATTTATACCTATACCGACGATTACGCTCTGGGCAACGCCGCTTTCAAAGTCGCTTATCGCTTCGGTGAGTATTCCGCAGATTTTTCTGCCGCCGAGATAAACATCGTTTACCCACTTGATTTCGGGCTTTAAAGTGCTTATTTTCTCTATCGCCCTTACCACGCTTACCGCCGCGGCAGTGGTGATAAAAACGGTATCGGAGAGGGATTTATTCGGGTGAAAAAGATAGGAAAAATAAAGTCCCGTATCCTTAGGCGAATAAAAATCCCTGCCGAGCCTTCCCCTGCCCGCCGTCTGCTCATTCGCTATAATAACGGCGTTTTCCTTTATGCCCTTTGCAAGCAGGCGTTTTGCTTCGTTATTAGTACTGTCGACGCTGTTATACAGAAAAAAGCGGGTATTTTCGGGGAGAGTTATGTCGCTTTCTAAAAGCGCGTTTTCACTCAAAGCATAGCCTTTATTTTTGAGCGACACAATGCCTACGCCCTCCTTTTGCAGGGCGTTTACCGCTTTCCAGACTGCGTTTCGCGACACGCCGCAAGCTGCGGCAATAGACTGTCCCGAAAGACATTCGCCTCTATTCTCAGCTAAAATTTTTAAAACCTTTTCCTTTAACATAATTAGATTATAGCAAAAAGACGGCTATTTTTCAATGTAATTATCAAGATACTTTGCAAGGCTTTCGCCGAGCATTTTACCGCTGTAAACGGCTTGCTCCAAGGTGTTGCCGTCCGAGCCGACCTCGATTAAAACGGAATTCTTGGTCTTATACATATTATATTTTCTATCGGCAAAATAGACAGGTCTTGCAAGCCCCTCAAAGTCCTGTTGCAACTGATTTTGAAGCCCTATTGCGAAGTGAAGATTATCGTACCAATTCGGGAAATCCTTTATAAAATCCTCCTCGCAGCCCGTTACTATCATAATCTGCGCCGCCTTTTTGCCGGCTATGGTATTGACGGCGGATGTTCTGCCTTTTTCATCGCCCTCAACGCCTATGGAGTCTCTATGAATATCAATAGCGACATCTATTGTGGGGTATTTTTTTAAAATTTTATCAATCCCCACGCCAGAGTGTTTATAGGCGTTATTATAGTCATCGTCATAAAAGGCGGTGTCGTGAATCACATTATAACCCGCTTTTTGCAGGCGCTCGACTATTGCGTCGCCCACCCTTACTATATTTTCCGATTTATCCGAGGACTGCGTGGTTTCGCCCTTATAATAAACGCCACCCTCAAGAGTGACAAAGCTTTCGTGAGTGTGAGTATGGTAAATTAAGACGGTAGGCTTTGATTTATCTTTAATTTTAAGGCGCGCGCCCTCGGCGAGTATCTTTTTAATATTTATCTTTTTTTCGGTGCGGTTTTGCACCTTGATTTTACCGTACTGCACCTGCGAGTTCATATTGGTAAATGTGCGCTCATAAACCTTGCCCGCCGCCTTCTTATTCTTTTTCGCTTTAAAGGACTTGATTCTCTCGGCGATATCGGGGTCTGTTTCGCTCGGCTGAGTATATTTTTCAGGAGTTTGTTTTACTTCTTTTTTTAAGGGATTGCCAAGCTCGTTTTGCACCAAATTATTAAGATTTAAGTAGCTTTCCTTAAACTGCGTTTGACTTTCTCTGAGATTAATTTTAAGCGTTGCCGCCAAAAAATTTACGCACGCAAGCTCTTTATCGGGAATAAAAAAGGCTATGAGCGAAAGAGCCAAAGCCACCGCTGTTACAGTTATTAAAATATCCTTATTTTTCATATTCTCACCGCTAATAAGTATGAAAAAGGCGGACAAATTATGAATTATTTTAGAATAAGTGAGCATATTCTGAAAATATATATTAATGGTGATATTATGAATTTCAGAACCGACCTTGCGTGCGAGCTCAAAACAGATTTGAATAAAAAAACGGGCGGCGTGAGCGCAAAAGAAGAAAAATACGGCGAAATAATTATAAACACAATAACGGTGGAAAACGAAATCGGCGAGCGGCTTTTGGGTAAGCCTAAGGGCACATATTACACCTTTACGCTGCCCGAATACTCGGAGAACAGTACGGACAATATAACGGTGAAGCTAATATGCACGCGACTAAGGCACCTGCTGCCTAAAAAGCAGGGTACGGTGCTCGTGGTGGGACTCGGCAACAGGGACATTACGCCCGACGCCTTAGGTCCGTTTGCTTCAAAAAATGTACTTGCAACAAGGCACATCAGAAGCGAAATTTTGGCTGAGAACGATTTTGAGGATTTAAAGCCCGTGGCGGTGCTCGCTCCGGGAGTGCTCGGCAAAACGGGAATCGAAACGCTCGAAATAATCAAAGGCGCGGTGAACACGGTAAAGCCGAGCGCAGTTATAGTTATAGACGCCTTTGCCGCAAGAAGCGCCGAAAGGCTCGGAAAAACGGTGCAGCTTGCTTCAAGCGGAATCTGCCCCGGCTCCGGCGTCGGCAACTCCAGAAAGGCAGTAAACGGGGAAAGCCTCGGCGTGCCCGTTATTTCAATCGGCGTGCCGACGGTTGTTGACGCTCTTACACTTGCGGGCGACGCAGCGGGAGAAAACGCAAATCTTCCGCAAAGCATAAGCGAAATGTTTGTAACCCCGAGAGAAATTGATTTAATTATTGAGCGCTCGGCTAAAATAATATCCGAAAGCATTAACGCAGCCCTCCAGCCCGCTTACACTATAGATGAAATAAACGACCTTTTATAGGCGCTTTCCGGCGAGTTGTGACACGCTAAAAATGAGCTTTTTAAAGAAAATGAAGCATTTTTTAAAAAAGTTCTTGCATTTTAAGAAAACTAATGATATTATTTATAAGTCTTATATTAAAAAATCGAGGAGGTGTGGAAATGGCAAACATTAAATCTGCTAAAAAAAGAGTTCTCGTAAACAGAACCAGAGCCGAGAGAAACAAGGCAAGAAATTCAGCTCTTAAAACTCAGCTCAAGAAGGCTAATGCTGCTATCGCAGAAAACAGTGCAGATAAAGACCAAATTCTTAACGACACTTATAAGATGATTGACAAGGCTGCTTCCAAAGGACTTATTCACAAGAATAACGCAGCAAACAAAAAGTCCGCACTTGCTAAGAAGGCGAACGCATAAGTTTTCTTACAACTAACGCAAAAATAATCCCGTGCTTAATAAGCACGGGTTTTTGCTTTTTAATCCATAAGTTCTTTGCCCGACGACCACGCCTGACCGACTTTTTCGCCCGTTACATAGTAGCCTGCTCTGAACTGGTCAAACATCAAAACGCCTGTTTTAGTAATATCTATGCCGCCCTTCTCATCAAGCACATCTTCATTGGCGGATACATTTACGATTTTGCCGATTATGCTGTAAACGTTATCGGTATCAATGATTTCTGCAAGTTCACATTCCATTGTAATAGGAAATTCATCAATAATGGGAGCGTTAACACGCTCGCTCTTTATTGCAGTCATACCGCTTCTTTCAAACTTATCAGCCATAGTGTTGCCCGAAGCAATACCGAAAAAGTCCGCTTCTTTAATGTTTTTAACATCGGCAAGACTTACTGTGAACGCCTTGTTGAGTTTAATGTTTTTTACTGTTTTGTGAGTTTCGGTAAGTGACAAAGTAATTTTATCCGAACTGCATATCATTCCCCACGCCGCGTTCATAACATCAACAACTCCGTTTTCATCATAAGTTGCAACCATAAGCACGGGCATAGGATATACCGCCGGCTTCACACCTAAATCTTTTTTCATTTTTATTTCTCTCCTTTTTTAATTTTTGTAAATTTTAATAATGCTAATCCGAAAATGGAAAACATACACATAATACTTATATATTTTAAGATAAATAGCAAAATACCGCTCCGAGTATCAAAAAATACAAACTTATTTATTAAAAACATATAGTTATATATACCTTCTTTAAAAAATACAGCTAAACCCGATAAAAACAGCGCGCTCACAGTGAGCAAAACAACTGTTTTTTTCTTTTTATTTTTCATTGGCTTTGCAAGCATAAAATCAAGGTGAAACCCTATATGAATGCTTATGAGTGCAAAAAGCCAATAAGCGCCGAATGTGTGGGCGTTTCTTGCAAGAGCCGATAAAAAGTTAATGCCTAAAAAAGCAAAAACATATTTTGAAACGGAAAGCGCGCTTAAAAGCATGATAAGCATAAAAATAGCCATCAAAATATCGCAAATAATTTTTATGATTTTCGTTGGCGTTATTTTTCCTTTAAACAGCGCCTTTGTGAGATTCAAAGAGAATATATGGTGCGCCGTAAATAAAATAAAAAGCGATATTCCCAAAATTTCATGAATCAGCTCTCCCGCTATACTGTAAGACATTAAAACAAGCAAAACAGCAGTCATTAAAACATCAACAATTATTTGAATTTTTCTTTTGCTTGCCGTTTTCATAGACATTACCTCAAGTATTATTTAAGTAAGTTATAATCGCTTTGTGAAACGGGTTCGCACCATTCTGTGCTCGCCTGCTCGCCCGGAATTTCAATGGCGAGGTGTGCAAACCACGAATCCTTTGCCGCACCGTGCCAATGCTTTACCTCGGCAGGAATATTTATGAGCGTTCCCTCATTCACAGCAACAGCCTCTTTGCCCCATTCCTGATAATATCCGCGCCCGCCAACGCAGATAAGAAGCTGACCGCCGGCGTTTTTTGCGTGGTGAATATGCCAGTTATTGCGACAGCCGGGCTCAAAAGTAACATTGAAAATCGGAAGTTGCTCTGATGAAACAGGAGCAAGATAACTCTGACCGACAAAAAACTCACCGTAAGGATTCGGCTCGCCAATCGGAAACATTATCTCGTTTTGAAAGCGCTCTTTATCGGTTAAGCGCGTGCTTTCATCCGCCCATATTTCTTTTGCAAGACGAAATACCGCCCAGCCCTTTGGCCAACCCGTATACATTGTACAGTGCGTAATTATTGCGGAAATTTCTTCTTTTGTTACGCCGTTATTTTTAGCGTTTTGCAGATGATATTTCAGAGAACTGTCAGTAATGCCGCTTGCCATAAGTGAAACAACGGTTACAATACATTTTGTTTTTATATTAAGCGCTTGTTCATTCCAGACTTCACCGAAAAGAACATCATCGTTAATATGCGCAAACATTGGCGAAAAGTCGCCGAGTTGCTCTCTTCCTGCGGTTTGAGTTATTCTTTTATTCATATACGCTCTCCTCCTTTAAGCAGAACCGGATAAATCCGAACGCCTATATTATAAATTCAGCGGTTTATTTATTGCTCTGTGTAATCAATTATATCAAATATTTTAAATTTAAAAACAGCCGGATATATTAATGATTTTTTGTTCTTAATATTTTAAGCCGGCAAGCCAATCTTTCACTTCACTCTCGGCACTGCCTATGGAACCTCCGCTAACAGCGTGACCTTCAAGAACCGTAGCGTTCGGCTCCAATTCTTTAATCGTATCATAAGTGCCGCTATCGCCGCTACCTTCGTGAGTATTGAAAGGAATTATTGTTTTAGACGAAAAATCATATTTTTCAAAGAAAGTAAACATAATCATCGGCATAGTGTACCACCAAATGGGGTAACCGACAAAAACGACATCGTAATCTTCCGGGTTCACACCGAGGTCTTTAAACTCCGGTCTGGCTTTATTATCTCTTTCTTCTTTCGCATAATCGGCAACATCATTGTAATTATCGGGATAGGCTTTAACAGGGTTTATTCTTACTATATCGCCGCCAACGGTACTATGAATATAATTTGCAAAAGTTTCCGTATTACCGCTCCATGAGAAATAGACGGTTAAAATCTTCTTGCCGCCACTCGAAGCTTCGTTTGTTTGTGCCTGTGTGTCGGTTGCGTCGGTTTCGCTTTGTGCTTGCGAGGTCGGTTGTGTTTTGGAACCGCAAGCGCTAAAAGCGAATAATAACGAAAAAACCAAAACGATACTCAATATTTTTTTCATAATCATATCTCCTTACTTATTTTTCATAGTCGGGATGCCAAGCCGCAAACTGAACAAGTTGTTCATCCGTTCGGTGATAATATCGTTCCCCTTTGTCAAGTTCTGCAATTTTCTTCATTTCTTCATCTGTCAGAGTGAAATCGAGAATATCAAGATTTTCCTTAATGTGTGCAACATTTTTGCTGCCCGGAATAACAACAAATCCCATTTGTGTGTGCCAACGAAGAATTATCTGCGCAGGTGTTTTATTATACTTTTCAGCGAGAGAAACAAAAACAGGTTCTTCCATTAAGGACTTATCGCCGTGACCGAGAGGATACCAACTCATCAGTTTAATACCGTATTTATCAAGTGTTTTGCGAAGCTCTTGCTGAGTATAGTAAGGATGTGCTTCCACTTGAATAAACTGCGGTGCGATTTCCCATTTTGTTTCAAGTTCGGCAATATATTTCCCTTCAAAATTGGAAATACCTATCGCTTTTGCCTTACCCTCTTTATACGCTTTTTCAAGCAGACGGTATCCGGCAAGTCGGTTGCCTGCGGGCTGATGAATATAAAGAAGGTCAACATAATCAACGCCAAGTCGCTCGAGCGTTTCCTCAATAGCATTTTCATTTTCGTATTCACTGGGCCAGAGTTTTGTGGACAGAAAGATATCTTCACGGGGAACGCCGCTTTCTCTCATTCCCCTGCCTACTGCACGCTCGTTTACATAAGCATTTGCAGTGTCAATAAGTGTATAGCCCATTTTCAAGGCTTCTTTTACACTGTTTTGGGCGTCTTCGGGTGAAAGCATAAATGTACCGATTCCGATAACGGGACATTTTTTGTTGTTGTTCATTGTTACAAATTCCATATTAAATACTCCTATATTGTTTATTTGATTTTCAAGCTCTCAAGCCATTTGGAAACGGCTTTTTCGTTGCCGCGCTCTGCTACGGACATTTCAACGGGCAAACCCTTTAAGACCTTTGCGTTCGGTTCAAGTTCGGCGATAGTTTTATAAGTTCCGCCGTCGCCGCTTCCCATATGCGTATTAAACGGAATAATTGTTTTACCGCTGAAATCGTGTTCATCAAACAGCGTATAAATAATCATCGGGAAGGTGTACCACCACATAGGATAACCGATAAAGATATTATCATAGCCCGCAATATTGATTTCATTTTTTATTGCAGGGCGCATATCCTTGTCGTGTTCCTTCTTCGCATAATTTGCAAGAGCGTTGTAATTGGCACGGTTGCTGTCGTAGGGAAGGACGGGAACAATCTCCTGAATATCAGCGCCCGTCTGCTTTGCAATTTCCTCTGCAACTGCCTTTGCCGTTCCGTATACAGAAAAGTATAATACAAGATTTTTCGACATAATGTTACCTCCAAGTTATACCACTTGCTATTGATTACAACTAAATTATATGATAAAATATAGCTAATGTAAAATATCAATTACACATAGTACTATAACTTTCATTTATAGGTGGCAATATGATAGAAATTTATTTACTCGAACAGCTTTGCGCCTTTGCTGAACATAAAACTCTCTCAAAGGCGGCGGAGAGCTTACATATTTCACAGCCTGCACTCAGCCGCTCAATTAAGAAAATCGAAGAAGAACTCGGCGTTTCGCTTTTTGACAGGGACAAGGCGAAAATCAGCCTTAACGAAACGGGTGAACTTGCGGCGAAGCTTGCAAGCGAACTGTTAAGCCTTAACAACGGTATGGTGCGCAGAATTAAAGCCTTCGAGCGCAGCAGACGCAGTGTTTCGGTCGCTTCCTGCGCGCCGTTTCCCATGAATGAACTGATGCCGCTGTTACAGGAATACTTTGGCGGTATGCTTATTTCCAGTGAACTGAGCGAACTTGACGAAATTGAATCGGGACTGCTTGATAACACTTATCAAATAGGTATATTAAATAAGCCTACCCAAAGCGAGGAATTATTCTGCCAGCGCTTTATCAGCGAGCATTTATATATTTCCGTTCCCAAGACGCACCGCCTTGCAAACAGAAAGTATATAAAGTTTAAGGACTTTGAAGGCGAGAGTTTTCTTCTGTTTGAGCATATCGGTTTTTGGAAGAACATTTGCAACGAAAAAATGAAAGGCGCAAACTTCCTTGTTCAGAACTCAATGGAATCGCTCGAAGAACTAATAAACGGAACAGACTTCCCCTGCTTTACTACAGAGGCTTTTATTCACTCTGCGCCTTACGAAAGCAGAAGAGCCGTGATACCGATTGAGGAACCCGAAGCGTACGCCACATTTTATATTGCCTGCCTGAATACTTATAAGAAAAAATATTCTTCGTTTTTCAATTCAATAAGAAGCCGGACTATACAGCAACAATAAAAAAGAGTCCACGCGTTGTTACGAATTACAACGCGTGGACAAGTTTTCGGTTTAAGTTTAACTAAACCAATTTTTCGGGATTTGTGAGTAAATCGAATTCTTCTTCACTCATCAGTTTTTCATTTAAGCAAACCTCTTTAAGAGTAAGTCCGCTCTCGAAAGCTTTATTTGCAACCTCGCCCGCTTTATCGTAACCGATTTTGGTATTGAGCGCAGTTACAAGCATAAGCGATTTATTTAAGTTTTCTTTCATTTTATCCTCGTTTGCCTTTATGCCCTTTGCGCAGTATTCGGTAAAACAGTGAATACTGTCGCTAAGAAGATTAACCGACTGCAAGAAGTTATAAATGATAACTGGCGCATAGACATTGAGTTCAAAATTGCCCTGCGAATTTGAAAATGCAATCGCCGTATCGTTAGCCATAACCTGAACGGCAATCATTGTAACCTGCTCGCATTGAGTAGGGTTAACCTTACCCGGCATAATCGACGAGCCTTTTTCGTTAAAGGGAATAGTTATTTCGCCGTAACCGCAGCGGGGTCCGCTTGCAAGAAAGCGCACATCGTTTGCAATTTTCATAAGATTTGAAGCGAGCGCTTTCAAGGCGCCGTGAGCGAACACAAGTTCATCACGCGAAGTCATGGCGTGGAAAGAATTTTCGGGCGCTTTGAAGTTTTCCGCAAGTTCCGAATTAAGTTCACTTAAAAACTCGCCCCTGAATTCTTTTGGGCAGTTAATGCCTGTGCCTACAGCCGTTCCGCCTTCTGCAAGCGCTCTTAAATGCTCCAACGCTTCAAGGAGCATTTTTTTATTTATTTCAAGCATACTGCGCCAAGCGCTGACTTCTTGAGAAAACCTGAGCGGAGTTGCGTCCTGCAAATGAGTTCTGCCGATTTTTATTACGCTCTCGCTTTCTTTTTCCACTGCTTTGAACGCTTCAATAAGCGCGTCAATCTCGGGCAAAAGGCGGCTTTTAACAGAAATCACCGCGCTGATATGCATAGCTGACGGAAAAGTATCGTTAGACGACTGCGACATATTGACATCGTCATTCGGGTGAAGGATATTTGTGCCTGCAATGTCGTTTGCGAAGTTTGCTATAACTTCATTTACATTCATATTCGTACCCGTGCCCGAGCCGGTTTGCCAAACATGAAGCGGAAACTGATTTTCAAGTTCGCCTTCGATTATTCTATCGCAAACTTCGCAAATCGCCTTGCACTTTTCGGCGCTTAACTTGCCGATTTTGCAGTTGGCTTTCGCCGCGCTTTTTTTAATGTAAGCAAAAGCGGTTATGATTTCGGCAGGCATTTTTTCATCGCCTATATCAAAATGCTCGATAGCGAGGTCGGTTTGTTCGCCCCAATATTTATCGTACTTCATAATATCTCCCTGTTTTTATTAATAGTCAGCGGTCTTGCCGTATTTTTTTACACATCTTCTTATTTCGGCAAAGGTTTTTTCCTCGCCCTGCTCGGAAAGCATTGTGAGCAGTCTTTCAAGTTCGGCGGAAGTTTCGGGGTGCATTGCCCTTTTACCCTTGCCTCTCAAAAAGTAATTCAAAGCATAAGCGTCGTCATACCTCTCGCCACCGTAAATTTTTGAAGCGCCTACCCTGTCGCAAAACATCTCAACAAGATAGTTATAGGGCATTTTGACAGGCGCATACTTTTTGGTTTTTACATCGACATCAACCCAGTATTCAAAATGATGCTTATTCCTGCCCTTGTGGTGAAGCCACGCCTTTGAATATCCTATATCCTCTCGCTCAAGCTCATTCGGCGAGCGCGTGCCGATATAATACTTTGCGCCGGGCAAAAACTCGGTAGGGCTGTATTTTGAAAGGTCGTGTTTTAACCCCTGCGCGCCTATTCCCGCCCGAAAGCAGTTGGCTATCACCTTATGGCGATGATTTGTTATTGTTATAAAATGTTTTAATGCTTTCATTTTTATTCCTTTAATAATGATATATAAAAGAATAAAATATTTTTATGATATTGTCAAATATTAATATGAAAAATCAAAAAATCGACTGCAATACGCTTATTGTTATTTTGATTTTTCAAGGTGTAAAAGACCGAAACCAAAGCGGTTTCGGTTTTTCCCTTATAATTATTAAATAGTTGCTGAATACTAAAACTTTGCACATACTTAGAATATAATATCTCTATATTTTTTTAGTCTGCACGCATTCAGCCTCTTTCTCGATGTATAAATCGCACTACGCTGATTTTTTTGATTTGGCGCAGTGTGAGACCGAGAGAAAGAGAAATGAAATTTGCTGACTGAAACGGAAGGCGTATGCGATACTCCGAGTTTCAGTTATCGGAAGTGCAAAAATCCGAAGCCAAAAAAGGCTTCGGATTTTCCCTTATGAATATTAAATAGTTGATTGAGATTTAAAACTAAACTCAGGCTTAAAATATTATAATACCGTTATTTTAAGTCGCACGGTTTTAGCCTCTTTCTCCGCGGTCTCAAGCGGTCTTAGTATTTATTATGGACATCCTCTGCAAACATCAGCATATCTTTGATTTCGAGCACTGTGCCGTCATCGAGGGTTGCCGTGCCGTTAAGTCTGCCGAATACCTGATGCTGGTCAGTTACGATAGGACCGATTTTTGTGAAATCGGAACGATCCTTAACGGGTGTGAAGTCACATTCAAATCTGCCGTCGTTAGAAGTAAACTTCCAAGGCGACATATAGTCCTTTGTACCGTCTTCCTTAACGGGAATTTCAAATGTAACCTCATCAAGCTTATGCGCCTTACCGTCATAGAAAAGCATATTTTCTGTTGCGGGTGTGCGGTCTGTAAAACCGTAACCGAGGTTGAATCCGAAGGGCTTGCCGTTAATTCTCTGATTGCCCGACGACCAATACCAGGTATTATCATAAGTCCAGACGCCTCTGCCCCAGTCAAGTGTACCGAAGTCCGTTTCGGGATTGAACTTATATTCCTTATCGCCGTAGAACGCACTGCCTTTAGCGGGCATACAGTTAATCTTTTGGTTATAATAGAAGTGGTCTCTCTTCTCAGCCCAAGAGGTTGCTATGCACATTGAGTCCATTTCGGGCTGTTCAAGACGAATGTCGCACTTGAAGGGCTTACCGTCAAGATTATTATAATCGCAAAGAATTCTTCTGTAGCCCTTTTCCTGAATGAATTTGAGCTTAAGGTTTTTATTCTTAAATGTGATGTTGCCGCCCGAGGAATGGGTGGGAAGCGCAAATTTACCCATCGGCAAAACGGTTATAACGGGATTTGTGTGGTTTTCATCGGTGTTAAAATCAAGCAGCGTTACGCTAATCATTCCTATATAGCCTAAATCGGAAATAGTGAAAGCGCAAGCATAATTATCGCCGACTACAAGGTAATAATCCCACTCCTTAATACGCCATTTCGGCGCTGTGATGTCCTGCCTGCTGTAATCCCAAACAAGGCTTTTTGCCCAGCCCTCTTCAGCGATGTGTCCCTCAGCGTTAAGCAGTTTTTGTTTATTAGTGACTTCGTGCTGCATACTCATAATCTATTCCTCCTGAATATAAATAACTAAATTATTCTTTCACATTAGCCTGCGGCGCCGTGCCGAAGGTTCTGCCGTGATTATATATTTTGCGGTTATCAAGCGCCCATTGTCTTGAAGAAAATTCGCCGACATTAATATCGTTTATCGCCGCCATAAATTCAAACAGTGTAGCGTCAAGATTATCTATTACGGATAAAACTTCCGCCTCGGGGAAGGACGGCAGCTTTGCCGCGCCGAATTCGGGAACGCCGTGGTGAGAAATGACCATATGCTCGAGCAATATGCTCGTTTCAGGCGATATATTAAGCTTTTCGGCAGCCTTTGCAACCTGCTCGGCGCCCTTTACAAGATGTCCTACGAGTTCACCCTGAACCGTGTATTTATTGGCGAGCCCCAAATCGTTGATTTCCATTTCATCAATTTTCGCGAGGTCGTGAATTATAACGCCCGACAAAAGCAGCTCTTTATCAAGGAAAGGATAAACCTCGCAAATCCTCTGCGCCACTCTAAGCATTGAAATAGTGTGGAAAAGCAGTCCTCCTCTTACGGCGTGGTGCATATTTACCGCCGCGGGCGCGCTTAAAAGAGCTTTGCCTCTTTCATCCAAAAGATAATTAACTATCTTTTTAAGCTCTTCATCCCCAAAAGCGGCTACGATTCTTTTTATTTCGTTGAGCATCCAGCCGCTGTCCTCGGGCGAGGAGGCTACAAGTTCGGAAATATCAAAATCATCGCTCTCCAAAAGAGGTCTGATTTGGTTTACTCTAAGCTGGTCTTTGCCCTTAAATTCCTCAAGCGAGCCGCGTACCTTGACGGGCATATTCACCTCGAGCGAGGAATGTTTAAGTTCATCGTAATCCCAAAGCTTTGCGGAAATATCGCCTGTTGCGTCGCTGAGAGTTAAATCAAGATAAGGCTTGCCTGTTTTAGTCATCTTCTTATCAAGACTTTTAATAAGGCAGTAGCAATCCTTTAAATTAAGTTGTCTGTTTACTTCGATAAATTTCATATAATTTTTCCTTTTTGTATAAATATGTAATTATTTTAACATATTGACAAACGCATTTCAATATACTGATGCTTAGTTTGTTGAAAGAAATCGCCTTTTGTGCTAAAATAATTAGAACGGAGGTAATTATGAAAACGCTTAACATTGTACTTTTAGAACCGCAAATTCCGCAGAACACGGGAAATATTGCAAGAACCTGCGCTTGCACGGGCGCAAGGCTTCACCTTATTGAGCCTATGGGATTTCGGGTTGACGATAAAAAATTAAAGCACGCCGGACTCGACTACTGGCACCACCTTGATATTACTTATTACCTTGACTGGGCGGACTTTACGCAAAAGAACAAAAACGCCAACCTGTTTTTCTTTTCAACAAAGGCACCCTATCGCCACACTGATATTGAATATCCTGACAATTGCTACCTCGTTTTCGGCAGAGAGGACGCAGGTCTGCCCGAAGAGCTTTTAAAAGAAAACAAGGATAATTGCATAAGAATTCCCATGCAGGCCGAGTGCAGAAGTCTTAATCTTTCAAATTCGGTCGCAGTCGGAGTATACGAGGTTTTAAGGCAGTGGGATTATCCGCATTTAAAGGAAAGCGGAGAGCTTACAAAATATAAATGGTAAAATGTTCTAAAAATAATAATTTAACGAAATAAAATTTTGTTATAATATTTTTTATATAAACTTGAAATAGACGCAATAATATTATAAAATAAAATAGTAAACTAAAAAGAAAGGTGTTTTTTCAAATGAGCTATTTAAACAAGAAAAATGTTGAAGACCTTAATGTGGCAGGCAAGAGAGTTCTTGTTCGCTGCGATTTCAATGTTCCGCTTAAGGACGGAGTTATTACTGACGAAAACAGAATTGTTGCGGCTCTCCCCACAATTCAGTATCTTATTGACAATAACGCAAAGGTTATTCTTTGCTCTCACTTAGGCAAGCCGAAGGGCGAGGCTAAGCCCGAGCTTTCACTTGCTCCCGTTGCAGTAAGACTTTCCGAGAAATTAGGCAAGGATGTTGTTTTTGCAGATGATGACAATGTTGTTGGCGAAAACGCTAAAAATGCTGTAGCACAAATGAAGGACGGTGATGTTGTTCTTCTTCAAAACACAAGATACAGAAAAGAAGAAACAAAGAACGAAGAAAACTTCTCAAAAGAGCTTGCTTCTCTTTGCGATTTATTTGTTAACGACGCTTTCGGTACCGCTCACAGAGCGCACTGCTCTACAGTTGGCGTTGCTTCCTTTGTTGAAGAGAGCGCAAACGGTTACCTTATCGCTAAGGAAATCAAATTCTTGGGCGACGCTGTTAACAATCCCGTTCGTCCCTTTGTTACAATCCTCGGCGGCGCAAAGGTTGCAGATAAGCTTAAGGTTATTGAAAACTTACTCGAAAAGGCTGATACTCTTATCATCGGCGGCGGTATGTCCTATACCTTCGCAAAGGCGCAGGGCTACGAAGTAGGCACAAGCCTTGTTGACGACACAAAGCTCGACTACTGCAAGGATATGCTTGCACAGGCTCAAAAGAAGGGCGTTAAAATTCTGCTTCCCGTTGACGCTATGATTACAAAAGAATTCCCGAATCCGATTGACGCAGAGGTTGACGCCGAGGCGGTTGACATTGACTCTATCCCCGCTGATATGATGGGTCTTGACATCGGCCCCAAGAGCCGTGAAATGTTTGCGACAGAGGTTAAGAACGCAAAAACCGTTGTTTGGAACGGTCCTATGGGCGTTTTCGAGAACCCGACATTCGCAGAAGGCACGATTGCAGTTGCAAAGGCGCTTGCAGAGACTGACGCTACAACAATAATCGGCGGTGGCGACAGTGCGGCGGCAGTAAACACTCTCGGATTCGGCGATAAGATGAGCCACATTTCAACAGGCGGCGGCGCTTCTCTTGAATTCCTTGAAGGCAAGGAGCTTCCCGGTATCGCTGCTATGACAGATAAGTACTAATTAAGTTTTACAGCGATTAGGCAGCTGTATCCTTTTAAGAAAGTAATTAAATTCAATTTAAGGAGATATCAAAATGAAGAAAAATGTTAGAAAGGCAGTAATTGCCGGCAACTGGAAAATGAATAAAACACCTAAAGAGACTACTGAGTTTATCGCTGAACTTAAGCCTCTCGTAGCTGACGCTGACTGTGATGTAGTTATCTGCGTTCCCTTTGTTGACCTTCAGAATGCGCTCGACGCAACTAAAGGCTCAAACATCAAAGTTGGCGCTGAGAACTGCCACTGGGCAACAAACGGCGCTTTCACAGGCGAGGTTGCTGCCCCCATGCTTGCAGAAATGGGCGTTGAATATGTAGTTATCGGTCACAGCGAGAGAAGAGCATACTTCGGCGAAACCGATGAAACCGTACAACTCAGAACACGCGCTGCTATCGACAACGGTCTTAAGGTTATCCTTTGCGTTGGCGAAGTTTTAGAGCAGAGAGAACAGGGCATCACCGAAGAAGTTGTTGGTCTTCAGACTAAAGTTGCTCTCGGCGGCATAAGCAAGGATGAACTCAAAAACATCATCATCGCTTACGAACCCGTTTGGGCTATAGGCACAGGCAAAACCGCTACTCCCGAGCAGGCTGAGGAAGTTAACCACTACATCCGCACAGTTATCGCTAAGCTTTATGACGACGAGGCTGCAGAGGCTATCACAATTCAGTACGGCGGTTCAATGAACGCTAAGAACGCTGAAGAACTCGTTGGCAAGGTTGATGTTGACGGCGGACTTATCGGCGGCGCATCACTTAAGAGCGCAGACTTTGCAACAATCGTTGCTGCTGCAAGCAAATAAGCAGAATAAATATTTCGCAGTTTTCAAAGAGCAAATTTGTTTTTATTTATTTGGTTTTAAAAATACATTTTTGAAAACCGACTCATAATCCAAATTAATTCTGCTCGAATAACCAACAAACTGCACTCATAAATTTATGAGTGCAGTAATTTTAGATAAGAGGAAAAAGTATGAAAAAACCTGTTGTTTTATGTATAATGGACGGCTTTGGCTACAATCCCGATACCAAGGGTAACGCAATTTACGCTGCCAAAACTCCGAGACTTGATAAGCTCATGGCTGAGTGCCCGATGACTCACATCGGCGCATCGGGTATGGATGTAGGTCTGCCTGACGGTCAAATGGGTAACAGCGAGGTTGGTCACACAAATATCGGCGCCGGCAGAGTTGTTTACCAAGAGCTTACAAGAATTACCAAGAGCATTGAGGACGGCGATTTCTTTAAAAACGAAGTTCTCAAGGACGCTATGGATAACTGCAAAAAATACGGCACCGCCCTTCACCTTATGGGACTTATGAGCGACGGCGGCGTACACTCCCACAATTCTCACCTTTGGGGACTGCTTAAAATGGCTAAAGCCGAAGGTTTAAAGGAAGTTTATATTCACTGCTTCCTTGACGGCAGAGACGTTCCCCCCGCTTCGGGCGCGGACTATGTTGCCGAGTGCGTAGAAAAATGCAAGGAAATCGGCATTGGCAAAGTTGCGACCGTTATGGGCAGATTCTATGCTATGGACAGAGACAACCGCTGGGAAAGAGTTAAAAAAGCGTATAACGCTCTCGTTTTGGGCGAAGGAATAAAGGCAGAATGTCCCGTTTGCGCTATTAAAGAGAGCTACGAAAAAATCGACGAAGAGGGCAAGCACATCACAGATGAGTTTGTTATCCCCACGGTTTGTCAAGAAGGCGCGACAATTAAGGAAAACGATTCCGTTATTTTCTTCAATTTCCGCCCCGACAGAGCAAGAGAAATCACCAGAACTCTTGTTGACCCCGATTTCAAGGGCTTTGAAAGAACTTACTTCCCTGTAAAGTATGTTTGCTTTACTCAGTATGACGCAACAATGCCCAATGTAGAGGTAGCTTTCAAGCCTCAAAGCCTTAAAAACACCATGGGCGAATACATCTCGAACCTCGGTATGACTCAGCTTCGTATTGCGGAAACCGAGAAATACGCTCATGTAACCTTCTTCTACAACGGCGGCGTTGAGAAGCAGTACCCCGGCGAGGACAGAATTCTTGTTAATTCGCCGAAGGTTGCTACATATGATTTGCAGCCCGAAATGAGCGCTCCCGAAGTTACCGTTAAGGTATGCGAAGCGGTAAGAAGCGGTAAATATGATATGATTATCATTAACTACGCTAACTGCGATATGGTAGGCCACACAGGCATATTTGAAGCGGCTGTAAAGGCTGTTGAAACTGTTGATGAATGTGTGGGCAAACTTTCGGACGCTGTAGCTCAAATGGGCGGCGTGCTCCTTATCACCGCAGACCACGGCAACGCCGACAAGATGATTGACGCTGACGGCTCCCCCTTCACCGCGCACACGACAAACCTTGTGCCGTTTATAGTATTCGGCGCAGGCGACTGCGAGCTTCGCGAGGGCGGAAAACTCTGCGACCTTTCACCGACAATGTTGAAGGTTATGGGACTTCCCCAGCCCGAAGAAATGACGGGACAGTCGATAATAAAATAAAATTAAGCTAATTGATAAGCCGCTGGAACTGCGAGGTTTCAGCGGCTTTTTTTATTTTTTCGACCTTGTTTATAAATACTCCGAAATGATTTTACAAAGTTCGGTGTTTTGTTTAAAGTTTCCGGTGCCTGTATTTTTAAAAATTGCAAGCGCCTTATTATATTCCGTTTCGGGTGTTACAACCGTGTCGGGCGTTCTTTCCTCACCCGAATAAAGCACCCAATTTGAATTGACATTGCCTTTATATGTCCACATAGCCCAACTCATACCGTGCTTTTTAAAGAAATCAAGCCCGTAACGCCAACAATCGGGATTATCAAAAAATGTAAACTCGCCTATAAAAACGGGCACCCTGTATTTTAAAGTATTAAGTTTAAATTCGAGTTGCGATTTATAGCCGAAATAGGATTTCATTGACTTTAAGTCATTTGAATTTTCCCAATTATAGTAGTGATACTCATACGCTATGTTTTCCCAACCGTAATCCTTGGGGTCAGGCATATTATCGGCGTCCCAGCACGACTCCAAAAACAAAAGATGATTTTTATCAACGCTGCGAATGGCTTTATAAAGTTTATCGTAAAAATCCCATTGTTGCTTTTCGGTATGACCGTCAGGCTTGCCCTCGGGTTCATTTAAGAGGTCGTAACCCGCTACATATTTATTGTATTTATAGTGCCCTGCTATTGCCTTCCACAGTTGCACGGTCAAACGCTCGTTTTTCTCGTTGCCGAACAAGTCTCCGCCTGAAGTGGTATCGCCCGAATGGTGCCTGCCGTTCTGAGAGCCGTAAGCGCCGTGCAAATCGAGAACGACTAATAAATTATATTTTTCGCAATTACTTACAAACCAGTCGGCACGGCTGAAGGCATCAGCTTTAAAGGCACCGTTTTCATCTGTAAAATCTTCCCAACCGAAAGGCAGTCTTATCATATTGAAGCCGAGTTCCGAAATGTTTTTAAAATCAGCCTCGCTCCACCAATTATCGCGATAAGTATCAATTAATTGCTTTGCCTTTTTCTCGCCGTGCTTTTTAATGAGCGCTTTTTCAAATTCATACTGTCCGTTTTCGCCCGATAAATCGTCGGTCAGCGAAGTGGGTGTGAGCCAATCCTCTGTTAAAAGCCAACCGCCTGCATTCACGCCTTTTAGAATTACTGTTTTATCATCTGTAACAAGGTTTTTGCCCTGAGCGTGAATAAAGGAACGCGGAGTATCTTTTTTTATATCAAATTGCTCCTTGCGTGAGCAGGCTGAAAGCATTACGCCGTTTAATACTAATGCACTTATAAGAACTATGCAAACACCTTTTCTGAAATTCATTACAAAACATCCTTAAATAATATAGAATAATTATATATTTTAATCCATACTAAGTCAAGATTGATTGACAAAATTTGACAAGGCTGTTATAATCTTTACATATTTTTACAAAGGAGTGTCTTTATGAAATCTACAGGTATTGTAAGACCGCTTGATTCTGTTGGCAGAATTGTTTTGCCTATGGAAATCAGAAAGCAGTTAAATATAGTAAGCAACAAGGACAGCCTTGAAATTTTTACCGACGGCGACAAAATAATTCTTAAAAAATACGCGCCAAACTGCATTTTCTGCGGCAGCGAAGATGATATAACTGATTTTAAAGGCAAAAATGTTTGCAAAAAATGCCGAAAGGAAATGAAAAGATTTTAATGGATTTTAATTATTTTATGCCCGTTAAAGTCATTTCGGGCAAAGACTGCGTTAAGAAAAATTCGGATGTTTTCTCGCACTTCGGCAAAAAATGCCTCATTATAACCGGCAAAAATTCCGCAAGAATAAGCGGTGCGCTTGACGATGTGATTTCGTGTTTAAACGAACAAAACACCGAGTACGGCATATACGATAAAATCAGCCAAAATCCCCTGCTTTCTTCTTGTGCCGAGGCAGGCGAACTGTGCAAAGAAACAGGCGCCGAATTTATTGTTGCAATCGGCGGCGGGTCGGTGCTTGACGCTGCAAAAGCGGCGGCAATTTTTGCAACTAATGACTTTGACAAAATAAGCGATATTTACAAAAAAGAATACGCCTGCGCTCCCCTGCCCTTAATACTTATAGGCACAACCGCGGGCACGGGCAGCGAGGTTTCACCTACGGCGGTTATAACTGTCGATGAAACACGCTTAAAGAAAAGTATTTCGGGCGAGGATTGCTACGCAAAAATTTCCTTTTGCGACCCGAAATACACCTATAATATTCCGAGAGCCATTACCGTTTCAACTGCGCTTGACGCTTTTGCTCACGCGCTCGAAGGCTTCTTTTCAAGAAAACACAGCACCACTACGGATACTTTTGCAAAATTGGCGTTGCCTGCCGAGTGGAAAGCGTTGAAAATGCTCTCCGAAGGTAAAGAATTAAGCGAAGAAGAGCGTGACGATTTATACTACGCTTCCGTTTATTCGGGCATGGTGCTCGCAATAGGAACCGTTTACCCGCACGGGCTCGGCTACGCTTTAACGGAGCAATTCGGCGTGCCGCACGGTCAGGCTTGCGCGGTATTCGATATGCACCTGTTGGAATGGAGCGAAAAATACGCTTGCGAAAGAGCGGATGAATTCTTCACTTTACTCGGCGCATCGTGCGACGAAGTTTTAGCGGTGATGAACAAGTTAATTGATATTGATGAAAGCGTTAAGTTTTCAAAAGAAGAAATAGACGAAATAATCTCTCGCTTCGGCGATGACAACCCTAAGTTTAAAAATGTTTACGGCAATTTTACACCTAAAGTTGCCAAGAAATTATTTAGCGGACTTTTTGGAGAATAAAAATGTTTGTTGATATAGCGAAAATCAGTATTCAGGCGGGAAACGGCGGCGACGGTGCCGTGGCTTTTCACAGAGAAAAATATGTTGCGGCAGGCGGTCCCGACGGCGGCGACGGCGGCAAAGGCGGCGACATAGTTTTTGTTGTTGACGATAACCTTGCAACCCTCGCCGATTTCAGATACAAGAGAAAATACAAAGCAGAAAACGGCGCAAACGGCTCGGGCAACAGAAAGACGGGCAAAAGCGCGCCTGATTTAATAATTAAAGTGCCTCGTGGCACAATAATAAGAGAAATAAACTCGGGCAAAGTTATGAGCGATATGAGTTCCGACGAACCTTTTATTGCCGCAAAAGGCGGAAAAGGCGGCTGGGGCAATCAGCATTTTGCGACTGCAACAAGGCAGGTTCCGCGCTTCGCTAAGGACGGCAAACCCGGTGAACACTGGGACATTTCGCTTGAACTTAAACTGCTTGCGGATGTAGGTCTTTTAGGCTTTCCGAGCGTAGGTAAGTCGTCGCTTATTTCGGTAGTAAGCGAAGCGAAGCCGAAAATTGCAAATTATCACTTTACAACGCTTAAGCCGAATTTAGGCGTTGTAAGAATAGACGAAGGTTCAAGCTTTGTTATGGCTGACATCCCCGGTCTTATCGAGGGCGCGGGCGACGGTGCAGGCTTAGGTCACGAATTCCTAAAGCATGTTGAACGCTGCAGACTTTTAATTCACATTGTTGATGTGTCAGGTTCCGAGGGCAGAGACCCGTTTGAGGATTACAAGACCATTAACGAGGAGCTTGTAAAATTCAATCCCGAGCTTGCCGAAAGACCGCAGATAGTTGCAGGCAATAAAATCGACCTTGCAAGCGACGAGCAACTTGAAGCGTTTAAAAAGTTTATCGTCGAAGAAGAAAAACTGCCTTATTTTGAAATCTGTGCACCTATACTTATGGGCACGGACGAGCTTATTAAATACACGGCGAAAAGGCTCGCTGAACTTCCGCCTATCAAGCGTTACGAAGCGGAAATAATCGCACCCGAAGAATTGCTTGAAAAAGAGACCAACTCCTTTAACATCTCTGTTGTAAACGGGGTATATTATGTTGACGCGCCGTTCCTTATCAGAGTTTTAAACCGAGTTGATATGGACGACTGGGAATCGCTGCAATACTTCCAAAGAGTGCTTATCTCAAGCGGAATTATTGACGCTCTCAAAGAAAAAGGTATTAACGAGGGCGACAGCGTAAATATCTATGATTTTGAATTTGAATTTGTAAACTGATATGATTTTTGACGATACCAAAATTAATCCTGACAATTTAAGCCCGATAACGCTCGCTTTTGTAGGCGACGCGGTTTACAGCCTGATTGTGCGCGAGGAGCTTGCGCTCGAAAGCGATAAAAAAGCAAATGAGCTACATAAAATCTGCGCGGGCAGGGTTAGCGCCGTAAGCCAATACAAAGCGATACAAAGCATTATGGATAATCTCACGCAGGAAGAACTCAGCGTTTTTAAGCGCGGAAGAAATGCCGCAACATCGCACACTCCAAAAAATGCTTCTTCAAGAGATTATCATTACGCTACGGGATTCGAAACGCTCTTCGGCTATTTATATCTGTCGCGCAAATATGACAGAATAAAGGAGATTTACTCCCTGATATGCCAAAAAAGCGAGCAAAAGAAATAGCGATAGATTTTCTGTTTTATCTTTCAGGGTGCGCCGTCTATTCGGTGGCGCTAAACTGCTTTATCGAACCGAATTCACTCGTTATAGGCGGGTTTTCGGGCATAGCGATAATAATTAAATATCTTTTCGGCTTGCCTGTAGGCGCGCTCATTTTCGCGCTCAATTTGCCGCTTTTCATTATCGGTTACAAAATAATCGGCAAGGCGTTTATAATTAAATCGGCTATAGCAACTGCGCTAATGTCGGTTTTAATTGATTTATCTGCGCCTTATCTTCCCCACTTTAAAGGCGACACGGTGCTTGCGGCGCTCGCAGGCGGCGTTATTTCGGGGATAGGGTTATCGCTTATTTTTATAAGAGGTGCAAGCACGGGCGGCACGGACATTATTGCCAAGCTAGTCTCAATGAGGTTCAAGCACATTTCCGTAGGCAGAGTTATTATGGCGGCTGACGGCTTGGTTATAGCCCTGTCGGCAATAGTTTATAAGAGCGCGCAAAGCGTTTTATACTCGGTGGTTATGATATTTGTTTCCGCAAATATTATTGACTATATAATTTACGGTTCAAAAAGCGGGAAACTGCTTTTGGCTGTGACGGACAAAAAAGATATTATCTGCGAAAGAATAAACAGTTATGTTAAGCGCGGAGTTACCATAGTGCCGGTTATCGGCGCATACACGAAAGCCTCACGCTCAATGCTGTTTATCGCTGTTCGCTCAAACGAAATATCTAAAATATACAAGGTTATTTATGAAAATGACGAGAACGCCTTTATTACCCTTGTCGATGCAAGAGAAATATTAGGGCGCGGGTTTAATAATTATGAGTAAAAAAGATTTTTTGGAAAATATGAAAGCGCTTTTAGGCGAAAACTACGGCGAATTCGAGCAAAGTTTGGACTTGCCTGCCTTTAGAGGACTGTATGTAAACTCCTTAAAATGCGATATTGATAATTTTAAAAGGCTATTCCCGTATGCGCTAAAAAACACACCTTTTTCGGGCGCAGGTTTCTATATTGATAGTGATATAGAAAAATTAGGGATAAATCCACTGCACCACGCAGGCGCTTTTTACTTGCAAGAGCCTTCTGCGATGAGTGTTGCAAGCGTTGTTAACGCAAAAGAAGGAGAAAAGGTGCTTGACCTGTGCGCAGCACCCGGCGGAAAAAGCGTGGGGCTTGCAAACTCACTCAAAAACAGCGGTTTGCTTTGGTCAAACGAATATGTAAAGTCCAGAAGCTTTACACTGCTCTCAAATATGGAAAGAATAGGCGTGAAAAACGCTGTAATCAGCAATTCCCCACCCGAAGCACTTGCAAAATCGCTTAAAGCCTTCTTTGACAAGGTACTTGTAGATGCGCCCTGCTCAGGCGAGGGAATGTTGCGCCGAGAGAAGGCTGAATACGATAATTGGAATACGAAAAATATTTCTATATGTGTAAATCGTCAGAAAAATATTTTAGATAATGCAGCGAAAATGCTAAAATCCGGCGGTGAACTCACCTATTCAACCTGCACTTTTAACAGGGAAGAAAATGAAGAAATCGCGCTTTGGTTTTTGAAAAATCACCCCGAATTTGAGATTTTGGAGATAAAAAACCATTTTGGACGCGACGGATTCGGACTAAAACAGGCAAAACGCATTTTTCCCGCTGATGGCGGCGAAGGTCACTTCATTGTAAAGTTCCGTAAAGGTGAATACACCCAAAATGTAAAGTTTTCAGGCTTTACCTACGACAAAATCCCCCCTGTTTTTCGCGACTTTTGGGAGAGCACATTTACTACCGAAGTACCCGAAAATATTACAAATACAGGCTCTCGCATATACATAATACCCTCACTTTTGCCTAAAACCGAAGGAATTAACATAATCAGAGCCGGAATTCTTGCAGGCGAGATAAGAGGAAAGAATTTCATTGCGCACCACAACCTCTTTTCTTGTGCTGAAATGGGCAAATGTAAAAACTATATAGACTTGCCTTTATCCTCTCCCCTGCTTTTAAAATTTCTTCACGGTGAAGAAATACCCGTTAGTGATTTTAATGTAAATAAAGGCTGGTGCGCTGTTTTTTGCGAGGGAATCGCACTCGGGTTCGGAAAAGTATCGGGCGGACAAATGAAAAATCATTATCCTAAAGGGTTGAGAAATTTAGTATAATGTGTTATATTAATATGAGTATTTAATTTATTGGAGGTAATATTATGTCAGGCCATAATAAATGGAGCACGATTAAAAGAAAAAAAGGCGCAAACGATGCTGCAAGAGGCAAGATTTTTACAAAATTCGGCAGAGAACTTACAGTAGCAGTTAAAATGGGAGGTCCTGACCCTGCCTCTAACTCCAAGTTGAAAGATGTTATTGCTAAGGCAAAGGCTGCAAATGTGCCTAATGACAATATTCAAAGAATCATTAAAAAGGCTTCGGGCGAAGGCGATACAAATAACTACGAAGAAATTATGTACGAGGGCTACGGCCCTGCAGGCATAGCGGTTATCGTTGAAACTCTTACCGATAACAGAAACAGAACTGCGGGCGAAGTTCGCCATTATTTCGACAAGTTCGGCGGCAATATGGGAACAAGCGGCTGCGTTTCGTTTATGTTTGACAGAGCCGGCGTTATCGTTATTGAGGACGAGGACGAAGAGCTCGATGAAGAAGCCGTTATGGAGGACGCGCTCGAAGCAGGCGCTTCCGACTTCTTAAGCGAAGAAGCGGGCATCTTTGAAATCCGCACAGAGCCTAACGACCTCGGCACAGTGAGAGATGCACTTGAAGAAAAGGGCTATAAATTCGCCGTTGCAGAAGTGCAGTACATTCCGCAGACATACACAAAACTTGAAAACGAGGACGATCAGGTTAAAATGCAGAAAATGCTCGATATGTTTGAGGATAACGATGATGTGCAGAATATCTGGCACAACTGGGAAGAGTAGAGATTGTGATAAAGCGGCTAAAACCGTGCAGACTAATAAAAAAAGAAACGCTGAACTCGGTTCAGCGTTTTTTGCACTTCCGCTAATCTCGCTTTCTCGCAATCTCGTAAAAAAACGGGTTGGTACAAAGTATCAACCCGTTTTTAGTGATGTTTGCCTGCGGCAAGTGATGTTACAGTTTGTGTAATGATGTATGCGCTAAAGCGCAAATGATGTTTTCGCTTCGCAAAAGTTAATGGAGGGCTCTGCCCTCACCCGATTTAAATTGCGAAACTTTGTTCCGCCACCTCAACTCGAGTTCTTAGAAATCGAATATTACTGTGCGAAGCACAATATCACATTGCGTAGCAATATATCACTCGCCGATGGCGAATATCACTCAGCGCACAGCGCTGCCGGGCGACACATTCGCACCCCCCATTAAAATTAGGGGCTGTAAAAAAACAGCCCCTCTTTTTTAGAATATAAACAAGTCCTCGTCTTTGACGGTTTTTATTAGCAGGTATATCCACGCGACGAGGCGGACAAGCTCGATTATTATCAGAATTATCAGCGCCCATACCTTATCGCTCACGCCTGCAGATTGGAAAATCAGACCGAGTGCCATACCGATAATGCCGATACCTAAAACAGATACGGCGTTGAACTTTAAAACGGAGTCGGCGTTTGCGTTCTTTTTATAAAACGCCATATATGTCGGTATAAATCCCGCGGCTATTGCAACAAAGCCTAAAACTATTATTCCTGCTGTATTTGAAAATGCATCCATTTTTCTTTTTTCTCCCCTTCTCTTATTAATATTATAATACCATATTATATTCATTATTTCAACAATCTATAATTTGTTCGGTTTTGTTCGATTTTTTTCTTAATTTGTTCGCTTAAAATCACCTGTTTTTAGTGAAAACGAGCGTTTTTTCAAACAAAATTCGCGTTTTAAGAGTGCAAAGTCCTTTTTTGAGTACCTAAAATTTGAAAAATATCGAACAAATGTATTGACAAATGCTTTTTTCGTGCTATAATATAAGCGTAAAAGGAACAAATGTTCGGGAGGTAATGAAAAATGACAACCAGAATTGCAATAGAATTAATTATAGGCGTAGCTTTTATAGTAGCTTTTATTTTTGAAGAGAAAATCGCTCTTTTTGAAAGAAAGCTGCTCAAAAAGATTTTTGCAAAATCCATAAGCAAAAAGCAAAGGGAAAACGAGAGGAGCGAGAAGCTTCGCATGGCTCGCTTTTTGAGAGAACAGGAGCTTAGGGAGAAAGAGCTGCGCGAACTCGGCTGCGACCTTCGCCCGAATCTGAGAGTTATTAAAAGCGCTGATTATTCTTCCGCTATTGAGGAAGTTGCTTAATATATATTTATTCAATAAGGTGAATTAATCACTTTATATAATTACTCTCACACAAAAAAGAAAAATAACGGATGATTCATCCGTTATTTTTCTTTTTTACAATATAATAAGTGAGCAAAAACAGACTGAACACATAAACAACGCTCAACGCTATATTAAAATACATATTATTTCTCAAAATCAACATTAGCGCACTAAATATTACGCTGCTTGCCGCTATAACTATAAGCAGTCTTTTATCCGCTTTGCCCTTTTTATTTGCAAACACGCCGCTTATGAAAAGGAAAATATAATAAAGAGTAAAAGAAATAATCAGAAATGAAATTTTAGGAATGAGCGCCACTTCTTCATCACGCATAAATTCAAGCGAAGAAGTGATATTATTAAGCGCAAAAATAATTACAATGTGGCTAATCATATACGCTATACCGTTAGTTTGCATTTCTTTGTTTATGATATTGTCATAGAAAATTCCGTAACTCAAAAACAAGCCTGCGACAATGAGAAATGCCATCAAAGCAAAATAAACGCTGCTAAAACTCATTTTTCCTTCAAAATATGAGGCGCCGGCTATAATCATTTCTCCGAAAGTGAACACAACATAGAGCATTATGCGCTCCGAAAGGTGCGCAAAATCAACCACCGCCGAACAATTATGTTTTGAAGAAATAACAACCGCCGTTACGCCTAATAAAATCGCGCCGATAGAAATATAAGTAAGCGATGTGAAACTGTAAACAACGAGCGAAAGGATAACCGCAACTGCCTCGCAGAAGAGAATAGTCGCCATTGTTGCGCTTCGTTTTTTATGAACAGGCTCGGTATGATTAAAGTATTCAAAAAGATACTGAATTCCTATATTTACAAGAATGAGCGCCCACGCAATATGGTACTGCACAACATAATCGCGCCAATGCTCGCCTGTTCCCTGCGCCATAAAATATAACAAGAACATATTTATAAAAAGGCTGATATGCTCTCTTATGCTCTTTTTACCGTAAACATTGATATAGTAAGTTGTAAATGTCCATATCTGGATAACGGCGAGGGTACAAAAAACATAAGAAGCAAAAGCCGAAAAATCAAAAAATCCGCCTGTTATATTATGTAAAAGCGAGTTGTTCCTGCCTATGATATAGACAAAAATCAAATCATAAATAAGTTCTATATATTCAACCTTTTTTTCTTTATTTTCAATAATTTTTTTAATCATAATCCTCCAAAAAAGAAACGGCAAAGAAGCCGTTTCTTTTAATTAAATTGATTTTAAAAGTACCGGAATTCTTTTGACAAGATTGGGAATTCCCGCTACAATCTTTGCAACGCCGTCTACCGATGATTCTTCATCGTTAAGAAGTTTAAGAAGTCCGTTGAGCATCTGCGGAGTAAAAGCGCCCATACTCATTGCAACAAAGTTGTGCATTGGAATCTGCGTTGCCATAGCGGCAAGCATTGCACCGTCTCCGTTAGCGTCGGAGCCCATGCCCGACATTGCCTTATTGATAAGCTCGCAAATTCTGCCGCCCCACTTTGTGTCTCTTGCGTCGTCAAGACAGCAATACTTATCAATTCTCTTGTTCTTATCTCTAACGGGGCTCGGAAGCTTTCTGCCGTAAAGAACTTCAAAATCTTCCCTCGTGATAGCAGTAACATCGTTATAATAATTGGGAGCGGTTTTGGAATAATCGGGAATTTCGCAATCAACGGTTGATTTAACTCTCAACCTTGCTTTAAGCTTCAAGTCTCTTGAGGACGCGCCTACAAGTATTTCAAAGTCGCCGCTTTCAACGCACCAATCGTGAATGTTGATATTGTAGAAAGCAAAAGCACGCTTATCAAGAGTGAGGCTGATTTCCTTTTCCTCGCCTGCTTCAAGATATACCTTCTTGAACCCCTTAAGCTCTTTTTCAGGTCTGAAAATAGTTGACTTCTTATCGGCAACATAAACCTGAGCAATTTCAGCACCCGCTACCTTGCCGGTGTTCTTAATTTTGAAAGTTACAGTAACTTCATCGGTATCTTTTATAGCCGAAGAGGAAAGCTTAAGCGCCGAATATTTAAAGGTAGTGTAAGAAAGACCGTGACCGAACGGGAATACAACATTTTTGTTGGTCTTATCATAATATCTGTAGCCGATAAATACCGATTCTCTATGCTCGGAGGTCTGAGCCATTGAAGGATAGTTGCCGTAAGTCGGGTTGTCCTTATAATCCTTAATATATGTTTCGGTAGTCTTACCGGACGGGTTAACCTTACCCGTTAAAATATTTGCAACAGCAATACCGCCTGCCTGACCGCCAAGTCCCGAGTTAAGTATAGCCTTAACCTTATGCGCCCACGGCATACGAACAACGGAGCCGCCTGCAAGAACAACAGCGACATTTTTGTTCACGCGGCAAATCTCGGAGATAAGCCTGTTTTGAACGGAAGGCATATTGATATTCTTTCTATCATAGCCCTCGCCTTCAAACGCCTCGGTAAGTCCTGCAAAAACAATCACAACATCAGCCTCTCTTGCAAGGTTAATTGCCTCAACAAAAAGAGAGTTTTCCATAACATCTTTTTCTTTTCTGTAGCCCTTAGCGTAAGAAACATCAACGCCGAGCTTCTGCAGGTTTTCAAAAGCATTATCCATCTTTGTGGGATTAATAACGGAGGAGCCTGCACCCTGATAACGCGGATTTACAGCCATTTCGCCGATTACCGCAACCTTTTGCCCCTCTTTAAGCGGAAGAAGATTATCGTCGTTTTTAAGCAGCTGCATTGAGTTCTCCGCAACCTTAGCCGCAAGCGCATGATGAGCGTCCATATCATACTTAAACTCGTTTTCAAGTGCGGGCTTGGATTTGAGAATCAAGTCAATGATATTATCAACTCTTTCATCAAGCACCGCTTCATCAAGCTTGCCTAATTCGATGGCTTTGATAATGATTTTATCGTTATCCGTACCGCTTGAGGGCATCTCAATATCTGTGCCAGCTTTAAGACCGGGAATTCTGTCAACAGAAGCGCCCCAGTCTGTTACAAACAAACCCTCAAAGCCCCATTCCTTACGGGCAACAGTGTCAAGCAGCCATTTGTTCTGAGAAGCGTAAACGCCGTTAATTCTGTTATAGGAATTCATAACCGTCCACGGCTGCGACTCTTTAATGGCGATTTCAAATGCGGGAAGATAAATCTCGCGCAGCGTTCTTTCGTCTATAACCTCGTTTATAGTCATTCTGTAAGCCTCTTGGCTGTTAGCCGCAAAGTGCTTGAGCGATGTACCTATGCCCTTAGACTGAACACCCTTGATAAGTCCCGCAGCCATTTTTCCTGCAAGATAGGGGTCCTCGGAAAAATACTCAAAATTTCTGCCGCAGGTGGGCGCACGCTTAATGTTTGTGCCGGGTCCTAAAATGACGGAAACCTTTTCCTGCAAGCATTCCTCTGCAAGCGCCTCTCCCTCTTCCTCGAGCAGCTCGGGATCCCAAGAGCAGGCAGAAAGCGAAGCGGGCGGGAAGCAGGTTGCTGGGAAAGAGCCGCCGAGACCGACGGTCTTATTGTCGGGATCCTGCTTGCGAAGTCCGTGAGGTCCGTCGGTAACCTGAATGGAAGGAAGCCCCAAATCCTCGTCGCCTTCAAGGTGCCAATAATCAAGACCAGAAACGAAGCGAGCCTTTTCTTCCAAACTCATTTTTTCGATAATATCGCGATGTCTCATTGTGTTCTCCTTTCGGGAAAAAGAATTATACATATTTATTATATAATTTATAAAGATTTTTTTCAATAGCAAGTTGAGAATTAAAAATAAACGGTGCAATTAATAAAAACACATTCAATAAAGCAACCGTCCCTGCGATTGATAAGGAACTCCCCGCCGATGCGCAAAAGCGAAAGAACCGTCCCCACGCTTTTTCTGATAGAGCGGAACGGAACGGGTGCGGGTTATTCCCCACAGTGTGGGGAAATGTCGCTACAGGCGGACAAAAGGGACGACCCTCGTCAAGGGTCCCGCCCTCAATTAGCCCGAAAGGCAACTTCATTAGCGAAGCGACTTAGTTTAAAAAATAAAGGGTGTCCGAGACACCCTTTGTTTTTTATCATTCGCCTTTCATATCAAGAAGCTCGGCTGTGCCTTTATATGCCTCCTCGCTCAGTTTAATTGAGTCGAAGATTGCCGCTTCAATATCGTCCTCGGTGGCACCGAGACTTTTAGCATATTTCGGCGGAATAAAAAGATTAATATCCATAATATCCGGAAGCTGAAGCGGATCCATACCGCTTTCAATGCCGCGCTCTTCATAGTCTTTAATAATGCCCGACATACCCATACGCATCATCCAAGGCGGAACGCCGATAATCTTTCTGTCCTTGCCCATTCCTCTTGCATCGTAAACGATGGAAAGAAACTTTTTCCAATTCATATTATACATACCGATTGGAATTGCTTGGAAGCCCTTGCCTGTCTGCTCTGCGGCGCCTACAATTACCTGTCCTACCTGACGGACTGTAAGCATAGCCGTGCCGCCCTTCGGATAGAGGGTAAAGGGCAATTTATCCATACCCGCAATTTGCTCAATAAGCACTACCCAAACAGGTCTTCTGCCCTTTTGAGTGCCGAAGATATAAGGAAGTTCGAGCACGGTTGCCGAGAAAGTATCATCGCAAAAAGACTCGCAAACCTTTTCCTGCTCAATACGGCTCTTGAAATAAGGATTTCTTTCAAGCAAGCCCATTTCAGGCTTTTTTTTGGAAAGATAGGAGAAATAAGAGCCTAAAACAACCGCATTTTTAAGTCCTGCCTTTTTGCAAAGAGGCAAAATTCTCTCAAGCGGAGCAATATTATACTTATAGTAATAATCGTAAACGGGCGCGGGAAATTCAACTCTTTCGTCAACGCCTGCGGCAAAAACAAAACTGTCGCACCCTTCAAGCATTGATAAAATTTCATCGTCGCTCTTCTTATTAATATCGCCGAAGATTATTTCCATTTCTTCGGGAATAGGAGCACCTTCGGGAAGCGGAGGTAATGCAACGCTCTTTACCTGATGCCCTTTTTCAATAAATATTCTTGCAGCCTCGCAGCCTAAAAGACCTGTGCCGCCTATCATAAACACCTTCATAATTAAAAGTCCTCAAATCCTTTAAATATTCTCTCATCGTAGAAGTTATTTTCGTTCTTATCGTGAAGCGGATACCAAACCTGAGCGAAGAACGGATTAATCTTAGCCTCGGTATCATAATCCCACGGCCAAGGAAGTTCCTCGGGACACCAGTGACCGCCTTTAAGAACGAGGTTCGGCGACATTTCAAAGACATTACCTCTTGCGCTCTTCCAAACGAGAGGCGTATAGATATCACCTTTAACCATAACCTTGGATACGCACTCGCCACCGCGGAATTTCGCCGCTTTCTTCATATCTTCAATATCGAGTTCTTCAATAGGCTTAGCCTCATCGTAACCGTGGTCAAGATAAGTGGGAGTTTCGCTCGGTCTTTCAACCTTGAAGGTTTCCCAAGTGCCTATGCCCTTCCAGTTTTTAACGGAGCCGTAATAAGCGGTAATTCTGTCACGATTTTTCTTCAATCGCCAGTTAAGCGTACCGTAAATTTCGGTTTGAGCGATTTTCTTCATAAACGGTTTTGCTGCTGCCGCTACGGCGTTTGCCATAAACTTAGGCAGCGCAAGGCAGGCTCTGTAATAAGCGGGAACCTGCTTAGCAAGGTTTTCAAAATACTTGTCAACAGGCACATTGTATCTGAAATGGAGATACTCTTCAAGTTTATCGGAATCGGTGTACCACTGACCGTGGAAGTTCCTGAGAATGAACCAATTAGCTTCAAATAACTTTTTAGTGCTCGGAAGTCCGAGAGCGCCCAAAAGATACTCTTCAAACTCAAAGTTGGTAAGTCTGTAAGAAGCGCCGGAACCGATATTATAGAAACCGCGCCAAAAGTCTTCCGGCAAATCATAATCACAAACATTTGCAAGCAGTCTGCCCGAGTCTTCAACCGTAGCCCATTCGAGCACGCCGTTAATCGGCACATGGAACATAATCGGATCCATATTTTTAAGTATTTCAGGATAAAGAATACCCGTTTGCCTGAGCGACACCCAATATTTAAGTCCTGACTCGGCGAAAACAGCCTCAGCCTTAACCTTCGAAATCGCATAGTGGTCATAGACGCTGATTTTAATCGGGTCGCCCGTTCTACCCCAGTGTATAGGCGGATTTCTGTCGCCTGTTTCGGCAACGGTGCCGATATATACAACCTTAACGGCATCGGGGTCTTTTTGAGCCTTTACCGCTTTAACGATATTCTCGGCAGCGGTAACATTTGTATAAATTGTTTTCTTGGGATAATAGTCGGCTGCGGGAGAAACCATACCTCCAACATGAAGGATATAATCGGCGCCGCTTACGGCTTCCAAAACCGAATTATAATCGGTTAAATCGCCCCATACTATTGTTACATTAGGGTCATCTAAAAATCTTTTAAACTTAATAAGATTTTTCGGGCTTTCCCTAAGCAAAAGAACAATATGAAACTTATTTCTTCTGCGGTAAAGCTGCTTAAAGCCTTCCCAGCCCATAGTGCCCGAAGCACCTGTGAGCAAAACGGTTTTCTTATCCATATTTACCTCCTAAATGTTTATATACTATCATTATATAATATTTAAAAGGCAAATTCAACAAAATTAATTTTGGGGCTTGAAAAATACTCCGTAGGGGTATATAATAATATAAACGAAAAATACCCTATGGGAGTATATGAAAGGAAAAGCGAATGGAGAAAAAATGCGAATGTTGCTGTGAGGGAAAAAGCACGCAGCGAAGCGAAGAACAAAAGAAAAAGCTAATAAACCGACTCAACAGAATTGAAGGTCAAATAAGAGGAATTAAGAAAATGATTGAAAGCGACGCTTATTGCAACGATGTACTAATTCAATCGGCAGCAGTAAATTCCGCTATTCATTCATTTAACAAAACGCTGCTTAATTCTCATATTCACTCTTGCGTTGCAAGGGACATAAGGGAAGGCAAGGACGAGGTTATAGACGAGCTTTGCGAAACTATGATGAAACTGATGAGATAGGAGAGAATATGCAAAACTACTTTGTTACGGGAATGAGTTGCGCCGCCTGCTCCGCCGCAGTTGAAAAAGCGGTAAACTCGGTTGAAGGCGTCAACAGCTGTGCGGTAAGCCTGCTGACAAATTCAATGACGGTTGAAGGCAACGCAGATGAGAAAAAAATAATTGCAGCCGTTGAAAAGGCGGGCTACGGCGCATCGCTAAAGGGCAAAAAAAGCGAAAGCTACGATACGCTTTTGAAGGACAACGAAACGCCGAAAATCGCAAAAAGGCTTGTCGCTTCGGTTATAATCCTGCTTGCGCTGATGTATTTTTCGATGGGACATATGATGTTCGAGTTGCCCGTACCGCTCTTTTTACAGGAAAACCTTATAGGTCTTACGCTTGTTCAAATGATACTCAGCGCGGCTATAATGATAATAAACGGCAAATTCTTTGTAAGCGGCACAAAAAGCCTGCTTCACCGCTCACCGAATATGGATACTCTCGTATCGCTCGGCTCGGCGGTATCGTTCTTGTGGAGCGTATATGTGCTGTTTATGATGAGTTACTGCCAAACTCACTTTGATTTTGCCGCAGTAAGCGAATACTCGAAGCAGCTATACTTTGAATCGGCGGCGATGATTCTAACGCTCATAAGCGTAGGTAAATTATTAGAGGCAAGAAGCAAGGGCAAAACCACAAGCGCCTTAAAATCGCTCATTAAGCTAAAGCCCGAAACAGCTATCGTTTTAAAGGACGGCGAGGAATGCGAGATACCTGCCGAGGATTTGAGAAAAGGCGATATATTTATACTTAAGGCAGGGCAAAAGGTGCCTGCGGACGCCGTTATTACCGAAGGCTCGGGCGCGGTTGACGAGGCGGTGCTCACAGGAGAAAGCATACCCGCCGAGAAAGAAAACGGCGACAGAGTGTGGGCGGCGACGATTGTAAAATCCGGATATTTAAAGTGCGAAGCGGAAAATGTTGGCGACGACACAAGTCTTGCAGAAATAATTAAAACGGTTGAAAACGCCGCCGCTACAAAGGCGCCTATTGCGAAAATTGCGGATAAGGTTGCAGGAATATTCGTGCCGACGGTAATCGCGGTTGCCGTTATCACGGCGATAATTTGGCTTGCGCTCGGCAAGGATATTCCCTTTGCGCTTGCAAGAGCGGTCTCGGTGCTTGTTATCAGTTGCCCCTGCTCGCTTGGGCTTGCAACGCCTGTTGCGATAACAGTCGGAAACGGCATAGGCGCAAAAAACGGCATACTTTTTAAAACTGCCGAAGCCTTGGAACAGGCGGGCAAAACAGAAATTGCAGTGCTGGACAAAACAGGCACTCTAACAAACGGCACACCCGTTGTAACTGACATCATCTGCGCTGAGGGCATTGACGAGCAAAGCCTGCTCAGGCTCGCCTACTCTGCAGAAGCAAAGAGCGAACATCCGCTCGGGAAAGCAATTGTGCAAAAGGCGAAGGAGCTTAATACGGGGCTTTACAATATATCCGATTATAAAACCTTTGCGGGAGGCGGAATAAGCGGAGAAATCGGCAAGAGAACTGTTGCTTGCGGAAACGAAAGATTTGTTTCTGACTACTCCCCTGTTCCGAACGCCCTTAAAGCCGAGGGCGAAAGGCTTGCGGGCGAAGGCAAAACGCCGATATACTTTGCACTCGGCGGAAAATGTGCGGGAATAATCGGATGCGCGGACACGCCTAAAGAGGACTCTGAAAAAGCAATAAGCGAACTTAAAAATATGGGCATTTACACCGTTATGCTTACCGGCGACAACAGGACGACGGCTGAGGCAATAGCCGAAAAAATCGGCGTAGATAAGGTAATAGCCGAGGTTATGCCGAACGACAAGGCAAGAGTTATAAAAGAATATATGCATTACGGCAAGGTGGCTATGGTCGGCGACGGCATCAACGACGCTCCCGCGCTCACCGAAGCACATTTGGGAATTGCCGTAGGTGCCGGCACGGATGTTGCGATTGACGCGGCGGACATTGTGCTTATTAAAAACGAACTGCAAGATGTTCCCGCGGCAATACGCCTTGGCAGAGCGAGTTACAGGAACATTAAGCAAAACCTTTTCTGGGCATTTTTCTACAATATTATTTGCATACCCTTTGCAGCAGGCGCGCTGATTGTGCCGTTCGGCATCAGCATTTCGCCTATTATTGCGGCGGCGGCGATGAGCCTCTCCAGTTTTTGCGTTGTAATGAATGCGCTCAGGCTTAATCTTATAAACATCCACAACCCGAAAAGGGACAAAAAAATAAAATCGGTTATTATTAAAGAACCGACAATGGAGGATAAAAAAATGAAAGAAATCACAATTAAAGTTAACGGTATGATGTGCGCTCATTGCGAGGCAAGAGTTAAAGCGGCGCTTGAAGAAGTAGCGGGTGTTGAAAACGCGGCGCCCGACCACGAAGCGGATGAAGTTAAAATCGCACTTTCGGCAGAGGTTGATAGGGCTGTGCTTGAAAAAGCGATTGTGCAAGCAGGATATGAGGTTGTAAAGTGAGGACACTTTACAAGTGATGTTTGCCTTCGGCAAGTGATGTTGCATACGCAGTGATGCTTGCGATAAATCGCAAATGATGTTTGCACCGTTGGTGCAAGTTAAGGGCGGGCCACCCGCACCCGATTTTACGACAATCCCGCCGCTACAAAAAAGAAGGCTTGAAGGGACACCCTTCAAGCCTTCTTTTTTTATTTCACTATTGCTTTTGTCAGGTTTTTGGTTGTAAATGCGCTGCCTGCGTTATTCGCATTAAATGCTCTTACAAGATAATAATTTGTGCCTTTTGGCTGAGAAGCCAATTTCACGCTTGTTGCTGTTGTTTTGCTTACCAAGGTCGTATACTTCTTTGTGGAAGCATTATATTTATACACCCTAAAATATTTAGCGCCTATGGGCTTTGTGATTTTGAGCACCACCGTTTTGCCCGATACTGCCGCTTTTACACCGGGCGCTTTGCAAAGGGTGAGTGCCTTTACATTATCCGCAGTAGTACAAGGGCTTTTATTATTGCCGTTAATCGCTCTTACAAGGAAATAGTAAGAAGTTCCTGCCGCTTTATTCTTAATAAGATATGAAGTTGAGGAAGTAGTCGCTATTCCTTTATATTCACCTGTTTTCGTATTGTACTGATAAACGCCATACTGTTTTGCGCCAGGAACTTTAGCCCAAGAGAGTTTAATGCTATAAGTACCGTTAGTCACCTTAACTTTAGGCTTAGAGAGATTTATAAGGAATTTCTTTGTTATTACTCCATAACATTTTCCCTCGCCGCTAATTGTCAGAACAGCAGTTCCGACTTTTACATTATTTTTATAGCTAACTGAATATTCGTTATTCTCTTTAAGAGTTTTGCCACCGAGCACAACGCTTACATTTTGGGTAATCTTCTTGCCGGTATAATATTTAGCCTTTACGCCGTTTACCGTTGCTGAAGAAATATCTTCCGCGCCTTCAAAGGGTATAGGGTCTGTTTCAAATTCGCCGGCGCCGGATTTGGTGTTAGCAGTATTATCCCCTATCTTAATAATCGGAGTTGTGAAACCTTCCGCACCCGAAATAAAGATGCACGAAAAAGCCGAAAGCAAAATTAAAACGCACATTGTTACACATATTAATTTTCTCAACGGAATCACTCCCTTTATATTATAATCTTTATTACAATATTATTATAGCAAATTGTTCTTCAATATTCAATGGAAGAAGTTTGAATAAAGTGTAAACATTTTAAGCATATTGTTTTGTTGCACAGTGCCGGAATTACCGCGCCTTTCGAGCATTTTTAACGAAGATAACGGGAGTTAGACGGATTCAAACAAATATATATCTTCCTTATTTTAGCGCAAAAAACCGAGATTAGAGAAATCTCGGTTTTTTAGTCTATCGGGATAATCGGAGTTTCGTTTTTTGATGACGGCGTATTTACTTCAACCTTCTTTGTAGTTGTTTGCTTTTCGGTTGTGGTTTTGCCGCTCTCCGATTTCTTATTACTATTGTTTTGCTTTTCGGATTTACTGTCCTTTTTATCCTTACTGTCGCTCGCTGCGGCAGTGGTTTTATCTTTGCTGCCGTTTTTAGAGGAGGAAGCGTTCTTATCCGTAGTTGTTTTGTCGTCACTCGGGAAAGTCACGGTCGGCTCCTGTATTTCTGTGGCAGAGGGTGCCTCGGTTGTGACCGAGACACCCTTTTTGGTTTTAGAACAACTGCAAACCGAAAATACAATAGCAACAAGGATAAGCGCTATTAATATTTTTTTCATGGTTTGCTATCTACCTCACTTACTATTAGTTAAAATAGAGGTCTGCAGCCTGTGCATAGAAGTAGATGGTCTTTGCAAGATTAACTTCGTTAGCGCTGTTGTTAGCATTAATGATAACC
>CADBNM010000072.1 GCA_902796055.1 Oscillospiraceae bacterium | reverse complement strand
TTGAAGCAGTTGCAAAAAAGAATAAACAAAACCTTATTATCCTTAGCAATTTTTATCCCTTGCCTCAGCGTTTCAGTTGGCGGATTTTATCTCACTCTTTCAACATCTGCTCAGCGTGTAGAAAAAGGTTTTTCTACACGCTGAACGGAGCTGTTGTGAGACAGCTCCGTTTTCCGCCTATTTTGTTTTAACCTTGTAAGTCTTACTCCAAGAGGAGAAATAATTTTTCTTTGCAAAGGTTTTGTAGGTTCTTATGCGCACATAATATTTTTTCTTTGCGCCTAATTTGTCAATACTTGCAGAGAGCTTCTTCGGATTCTTAACAGTTAATACCTTTGCTTTTGTGAATTTTGCACTTCGGCTGTACTGAATTTGGTATCCGTTGGCTTTGCTGCCTGCCTTCCATTTTGCTGCAAATGCATTCTTTGCCGCGATGAGTTTAACTATAGCCGTGCCGGCGGGCAGGGTGGGCGATGCTATCTTAGTCCATTTGCCGTAATTGTATTTGCCGTCCGTGCCCTTTGCATAGGCTCTGACTCTGAATTTGTAGTTACTTGCGGCAGCAAGTTTTTTAAATACAAATGCTCTCTTAGCCTTAGCATTGTAAACCTTGCCCCATTTATTGCCTGCGGCGTTGGAAATTTGAATTTGATAGCCCTGAGCGCCTCTCACAGCCGACCAGACGAACTTTTGGGCTCTCGCTGTTCTCGCTTTGCATTTAAGCGTTTTAACCGCCGTAAGAGCCTTTTTTGGAAGCGTCTGCTTTTTAACTACCTTTCCGCATACAGTGCAGGTATAGCTCTTAATACCTGTCGAGGTGTAAGTGGGCGCCTTTGTTATTTTACCGTTGTCGAGAGTGTGTGCAACTATGATTTCACAACTTTGAGTTATTTCGGGAGAATCATAGCCTGCAGAATAACCTTTTACGGTAATAGTTGCCTTACCCGGTTTAAGAGCCTTGATAACTCCTGTGTCGATATCAATCTCAACTATGTCCTCGTCATCTGTTGAGAAAAATACCAAGTCGGATTTAAGCGGCTGCCCCTCAGGTAACAGCTTGGTTGTAATTTGAGTATATTCACCGGGCTCAAGCTTTTTAGGAGCATTTAGTTTAATTTCCTTTAATTCAACACGCGGAGTTGCTTTTCCATCAAATACATGGAGAATCATAGAAGCGCTGACGCCGTTTCTTGTGCTTATTGTTATGGTGGTATCGCCGACTCCCTTAATAATAAATTCGTTTTCCTTTTGCGAATAAATTGCAACACTTTCATTGGAGGAGGTGTATTTCAGTGTTCCGCGGATTGCCGTATCGGGCATTACAGTTGTACCGGTGAAGAACGACTTTTCCGAGTTAATATCAATCCAGTGCTCGGTATATTCTAAATATAATGTACGCGGGAGCGTTTGCTTGGTTTCCTTAACATAAGTCGGAACAACAGTAGTATCTTCTGTTATAGATATTGAATCTAAATTAGTATCGGTTCCTTCCTTATGCCAGCCGTTAAAAACATAACCGTCCTTTTCGGGAGGAGTTGGCGTTTTAAATACCCACGAATGGTCTCTGACCTTTTGGGCAAAAAAAACTTCGCCGTCAACCTTGTAGGTTAAAGTGTGGAAAATATCATCAATCGACTCAAGATTAGCGCTAATCCATGCGCTGCGCGCATTAATCCAGCTTTTAAACATATAAGCGTGCTCGTCAAGCGTGTAATCTTTGGTATAAATATCCTCTTCATATTCTTCATTTACTTCGGCATCACTTTGCCATAAATTACTGTCGATTTCCCACGCGCTTCTAATTTCTTCGATGTCTCTGTCAATAAAACCGCCGTCTTTTGTAAGCTCTGAAAGCTGAATCTTAATTCCGTCAATGGGGTCGTTCCAACGCTCTTTTAAGAGCTCGACAAACAGCGGGTCCTTACCGCGCAGCTCGTCAACCCAATTAAATACGGTGTTGTTAAAGCCGCTTACGGCTTCTTCCGATTCATAATCGAAATAATCCCACGCTCTGTCAAAATCCCAAAGCGGACCGAAGCAAAGCTTACCGCCGCGGTCTTTGTAAAAATAGGTGCTAGAGGTGGCGAAGGCATCGCCGTTATTAGAAAATTCCTGTATCCACCAATAGTCGGCAACGCTCCTTAAATCAAGCTTTTCGGCAATAGCGGCGTGCGTTTTGGCGTCAATTTCAAAATGATTCATAATCAAATCATCAAGCTCTCTTATGTAGTTTTGTATATACGCCCGCTGTGATCTTTGCCCGTCGGTCAAGTCCTCGCTTGTGAACTCAGGTGTTTTTGTGATAAATTCTAATCCTGAAGCTGTTTTAAAATGATTGCTTTCGGGCTCGTCGCCGTTTTGAACATCCGTATAAAGCGAAAGCAGGTAGCCGCCTGTAATGCTTTCTTCATCCGCAACGCTCTTTTTAAGCTTCGGAATGTCAACTCTGCTTTGCTCCACCTTAACAGTTTCGCTAAGGTAATAAAGCCCAAGGAACTGACTTCCTGTTTTGCTGCCCGTCATAACAACTTCAACGGGGATAGACTGGGGAGTGTAGGGCATACCGACGCCTTCACCTAATTGAGAGGTGATAATGTTTTTTATTTCGGATTCGTCAATAGCGTTAGCCATCAGCGCCCAGTCGGTGCTTTCGCCCATGCCGAATAAATCCGCCGCGTTTTTTAATTCAATTTTGTAAGGCTTTTTATTTTCATCCCATGAGGTATTGCCTCTGCCGCGGATGTATTTCAGCTTAAGGTTTCCTTCGGGAAGAGAAGAGCCGTATTTGCTCACATAGCCGTCAGGCACGCTGATATCAACATCGCCCACGCACCTTACAGAGTGGTCATTGCTGCCGTTCATATCCTCGATAGTGCCGTATGTGTGCGAAGCGTCCGAGGCGTTAGCGGCGGCAATAGCTTCCTCGCTTTCATCAATATTCACAACAATAAGCGGAATACCGTTTTGAGGCTGCGTCGGAACATCTGTCGCTTCGGCAGTAAACGGAGCGGAGAAAAGCAGTGCAATAATCATATTAAGGGTTAATATAAGCGATATAAACTTTTTCATTATATAATCCTCTTTAAATTTGAAATATTTTAATTATATTTTACCATATTGTTTGTTGCTTGTAAACGCAAAAGACAAGCAATTAAAAGGGCTCAAGCATTTGAAATTCAGATGTTCTCCGGCAGTTGTAAAGGTATATACACTTTGAATATACAATGTTGAAAACCTGTTGATAATGTTAAAAAGTGGTTAATAAGTCTGTAATTTTTGTCAAGTAAAATGCCAAAATAATTAAATATTGTTACTTTTTACAAAATTTCAAGAGACTTTTAACCGTTTTAAACATAGTTTTTCACATTTGCAGTTGTGTAAAACACAATATTGTTTCACACACTAAATGAATATTTGTGTATATGGAGTGTATAAATTGTCAATAAAAGGGAAGTTTAATGAAACATTTTTGAATATATTAAAAGTGTTTAAAAAATGAGTGAAAAATGCAAAAAACGCTGAAATCTCAAATGCGGTTTCAGCGTTTTAGTTTATTGGTATTTTAAGTTTTATCAACCGTAACCCGAGGTCAGGTACTCCCATTTGCCGTTTTCGGTGCGGGCAAAAGTCCAACTCCAATCGGTGTATTCTTCATTAGTATTAAGCGCTTCACTGTCAAAAAGAGGGGAGCGAAAATCAGTGTAAAATTGGATACATTGAGTGTAGTTTTTATCGGGTTTTAACTCATTGACATATTGTATGTTTTCCTTGCTGTTACAGGAATCTCCAACATATCTGATGTTGTGAAGTTTGCAATTTTTCCAAAAACCCGAGGAGAAGTTTGTTTTAATTATTTCTATAGCCTCATCCATATCCTCTCGGGTATATATTTTAGAACTTCCGTAATCTATTTCAGCAGAGGAATTAGCGGTATTTTTACACGCCGAAAGCGCAAAAACAAGCAAAACAACAAAAGCGATAATCATAATAACTTTTTTCATCATATTCCTCCAAAAATCTTTTTTCTTGTTTTTCATATACGACTTTTTGCTAAGCTTCGCTCTTTCTTCGGGAGTTTCGCAATTTTTGATAGGTCTGCCGTTTCGTATGTCGGTAAGTATTTGCTCAAGCGATTCGGGCTTGTTGTAGTAGAAGCCCTGCGCAAGCTCGCAGCCGATTTCCTTAACAAATTCAAGGTGTTTCTCGGTTTCAAGACCTTCTATGAGCGTGTGGATACCGAGCTCTTTAGCAATGCAAACCAATTCTCTGAGAATTACTCTGTTCATTCCGCCGTTATCATCGAGATGCTTAAGCAATTCCATATCGTACTTAATCAAATCAAATTCAAAATGACTGAATACATTTATAGCAGAATAACCGCTGCCAAAGTCGTCAAGCCAAAGCCAGTAACCGTTTTCGCGAATTTGAGTAAGCTGTCCAATCACTTTGTTTTCGCCAATAGCCAAGTCCTGCTCTGTTATTTCAACGATGAAGTAGCTTTTATCTATGTATCTTGATAATTAATACTTATCAAACAGCGAGTTCATAGTGTTTACTATATCTGCGTGCAGGAAGTCGTGCCTTGAGAAGTTAACACATACAGGCACAAGCGGCAGACCGTTGTCGTGTCTTATTATTACCTCGCGGCATACCTGCTCAAACATATATAAATCCAACTTGTAAAGCAGGTGATATTTGAGAAGTGCCGGTATAAAATCGTTTGGATAGATTTTTCCGCGTTCGGGGTCAATCCAGCGGGCGAGCGCTTCAAAAGCCGCAACCTTTTGGCTGTTAACTCTGTTAAGGCAGTGATAATAGACCTTTATCCAGCCGCAACTAAGGGCTTTGTCAAAGTTTTCAATTATATAACGCTCTTGCAGATAAGCTTTTAGAGGTATGAGAAAAGAATTCAACCTCACGGTTCAGGTCATTTTCAATAAGCTTAAGCGCTTGCCTTGCGCAGTCGAGAGTGTCAATAAGCTCAGTTTTCGGGTCGGATATCGGGTATAGTGTAAAAGGTGTCCTTTCTAATCATTGTATAAATATCTAAGGTTTCGCTTGTAAGCTTTTGTGTTTGAGAAACATTAGAATAGGTGATAACTGCCAGTTCCGTTCCGTCGGGCATAGTTTGCCATTTACTCTAAATCAGATTTCTTTAATACTGTAAGCTTTAGTATATTCTTGGAGTTTTCTCGGCTGTAGGAATATTCGTCTGCCGTTTGGAAGGTGATGAACCTTCCGAGTCCGCCGACTGTGTTGTTGTGGTCGTAGCTTTCAATTTCAAGCACATCCTTAGTCGGGTCATATTCTATGCCGCTGTCAATAAAGGTAAGTTGAACCTTATCGGTGCTGTCAATTATCACTTCAACTTCGCCGTTACCGTCAGGGTAAGAATAATTACAGATATTAGCGAATATTTCTTCCGCCATAAGCTTTAATTGATAGTTATTTATATCTGACAGCTGCGGTATTTCATCAATAGCGTCGTTTATTAAGAGTAATTGCTGTTTATCCGATTTGAGGTTCAAAGTGCGGTGATAATCCTTATTGGTTTTCATAACAAGCATTGTTACATCGTCGCTTTGTACTGCGCCGTCGGTAAACTCTCTTAATTTAGCAAGAATATCCTCAATAATGTCATCGCTGTTCTCTGTGTGCTTGCTTAATTCATCTTCAAGCCTTTCTGTAGAGAAGAACTCATTATTATTGTTTTGAGCCTCGTTAACGCCGTCGGTGAACATAAACAGTGCGTCGCCGTCTTTAAGTGTTACGGTTTCTTCTTCGTAAGTTACATCCGAGAAAATGCCTGCCGCCATACAGTGTGCTTTATCCAAGGTTATAAGCTTATCGGAAATGATATACGGGTCATTGTGTCCTGCGTTTGTATAAGTAAGCTCTTTCGTTTTAGGATTATACTTAGCAACAAAAGCGGTGATAAAGAGCTTATTCGGGTTGTTGGATGCAAGAGTGTTATTAAATTCCTCGGCAATCTTAGCAGGGGACATACCTAATCCTGAATACATATGAAGCAGCGTCACGGCTCTTGACATAAACAGCGCTGCGGAAACGCCTTTTCCGGAAACATCGGCAACGCTTAAATAAATATCGCCGTTTTCGCAGATTTGATAATCATATAAGTCACCTCCGACTTCCTTTGCAGGCAGCATAAAAGCGTCAATATTGACATCGGAATTCTTATATTTGTTCGGCGGAAGCAGACCTAATTGAATATTCTTTGCAATATCAAGTTCCGCTTCCTGCATATGTTTTTCTTTATTTAAGGAATCAATGTTTTCAATATAGCTGTCAATTTCATCAATCATGGTGTTGAATTCTTTTGCCATATTGGAAAATTCATCATTTCCTTTAATATATATCTTTTCAAACCCGCTTTCACGGTGCTCAACATAATGGCTCATGCTATCGCTTATTTTTCTTGCAGGCTTTGATATTTTTCTATACATCAAAAATGCAAAAATGAATACCATGGCAACAGATAAAATGAAGTTTAATATAATGATATTAGTAAATGACTTTTTAAAATCGGACATTATTTCCGAAAATGATATTTCGGCAGCAACTATACAGTCTGTTTTTTGACCTTCTTCAAAGGTCTTTTTATCCGAATTATAAACATGTTTTAAAGGCACGAAGCAAACAATAGTATCATCAAATACGGTCGTTTCGTGTTGAACGGTATAATCCTTAACATCGTTTACAGCGTCAATTTGCTCTTGTGTTAACATTCCGATTACGGTATCTCCGACTTTGCGGGTGGAGATAAATTTTTTTGACGCAGTACGACCTGTTCCTATGCTTATATAAGTTTCGCTATTTTTCTTTTCATCAATTCTAAGTACATAGGAATAAGATATTTCAAATTCTTTGCAAAGAGCGCTGAGGCTTTGGTTGCATGTTTGGATGTCTTCTTCCAAATTCAAGTCATAAATACCCACATAATCCTCTATAACTTTAGCGGCTGTTATAACATCCTCCGTGCAGTGCTTAAGGGTGGTATCGTAGATATATTTATATTCAAAGGATAGAATTATGATGTTTGTGAGCAGCACAATCGGCAAAAGGATTGCGATTGTATTTGTGAAAACGCTTTTTACCTTTTTCATTCTTTCTCCTTGTTTCGGACTAATCAGTATTAATACTTAATACAGTTGTGTTGTAGCCTATAACGCGGTTATATTCAATTTCGGAGCAAATACTTCTTACCGTTTTAAGCCCTGTGATTATTCTTCCCGAGTCATCGACATATTCTGTCGGGTTAAAAATTTTGCCGTTATCACGCAGCCTCAAAATAATTTTTTCTTCCGAAATCTTTATAAAAACATCAATGTCTTTGCACTGCGGGCTGTAAGCATAGCGTGCAGTATTTACACACAGTTCTTCAACTGCTACTGCTACCAATGTGGCATAGTTTTTATCAACAGAGTTCGATTCGCAAAACGCCATAACTTTTTCGGACGCTTCAAGCGCGGCTTCAACTTTGTTTTCAATCGTGAAATCAAATATCGTGCCTTCTTCTTCATCCAGAAGCAGGTAGTTTTTCTTGTTTTTGATTTTTTTGCAAATAACAACAGCAATAATAGTTATAAGAACAGTCACCGCTTTTGAAATAGGGAAGGATGCCCAAAGCCAATATATATTGATTTTGGAAAGCGCCCACATCAAGGGAACAACCGCCGCAAAGCCGTCAACAATAACCAAAAGATTTGCAAGTCCTTTTTGCTTTGTCGCTTGAAAGAAGGTTCGCATAACATATATCAGACCGAGTATCGGAACATTCAAAGAAACAATGCGGAAGGTAGTTTTAAACACGCTTACAATTTTGGGAGCTGTTAAGCCGTAAAGTGACGCAAGCTGAACGGGGAAGAGCATAGAAAGCGCCATAACTATTAAGCAAAGCGCAGTTGTTACTATCAAGCCGTATTTAAGTGAAAGCCTGATTCCTTTAATGTCCTTTTCACCGTAAAGTGCGCCGAGTAGCGGCAAAAGCGTCATTGACGCTCCTTCAACAAATATAAAGCATAAGCTGTTAAGTGAAAAAGATACAGACGCTATTTGCACACCTGCGGAGCCGGTTGAGGAAAGAATAATTGCATTTGTGAAAAACAGCCTTAAAAAATTGCAGACATATATAAGCGACGAGGGAAGACCTGTGCTGAAAATTGTTTTAAGTTCACTTATGTGCTTAAAAGCATTTTTTGTGAAGAACACGGTACGGCTGTCTGATTTCAAGTATACTATTATAAAAAGGCTCGTGACAGCATAGCCTGTAACGGTTGCCCAACCTGCGCCTGCGATTCCTTTGCCGAGAACAGCCATGTAAATATAATCGCAAGCAAGATTGATAACATTTGCAATAATCGGCATAGAGGTTGCGAGTTTTTTCAGCCCGTCAGTCCTCGAAAACGCCGCAGTCATATTGATAATTGAAGTAAAAGGCGTAAGTATCCATAAAGGCACTAAATATGCCTTTATTAAGCCTTCCAATTCTGCATTATTCTGACCGAGTAAGGACGCAGTGGGATTTATCAACACTAAGCCGATAACGGCTATAACAACAGCCGATAACATACCTGCCGAGAAAGAAAGCGTGAAAACGGCGTTTGCTCTCTCGTTTTCTCTTTTTCCTTTATACATAACGGCGAGTGTGTTGCCGCCGAATGTGAAAAGAGCCACAAGAATATTCTCTAAAAACGAGATGCACAAGGTCAGGTTAATAGCCGAAAATGCAACAGGGGAGAGTATTCTGCCGACCATAATGCCGTCAAGTATGCCCGAAAGGTACAGCGAAGCAGTCATAGCCAGCGTTGAAATAAGCAGGCTGTTATATTTTTTCTTGATTAATGCGGATCGTCTTTCCATAATTATCTGTTCAAATTATCCTTTTCAAAGAAGCGGAAGCCGCGAAGTACGTTAATGAAGTCATCAACATATTTTTCGTTGCTTGCATTCCAGAAGAAGTTAAGTCTTGCTAAAATCTGTGTAGTGTAATGAGATTCACAAGAAAGTGTAGTTACTTTTTTACCGTGAGCCATATTCATATATGCGGTCATACTTGAAAGAATAGCCGCTTTTTCGGGATTCTTTTGCGCTTCTTTGAGTTCTTGTGCAAACTCTTCATCGTCCACAAAGCGGATGTTCATACCGTTTTCGTTCATGCGTCGAATAATGTCGCCGAGCGGTAAAGTATGATTGTTAACTGCATTGTAAACACAACATGCCTTGGGAGTGCGAGCGAGTTTTAAGAACGCTTCGCAAGAAGTATCAATCGGTCCCATACATACCTGATTTTCAATCATTGAGTAGGGGAAGCAACCGAGCATACTGTAAGAACGAAGCCTGCCCATAAAGTTGTTCGTCAAGAAGTTAATTTGGAATTCACCGTCGGACTCTCTTGCGGCAAGCGTGCCTACGCGGATAATCTTAGCGTCAAGCCCTTTTTCGGCAACTGCCTCGAGAACCATACGCTCACCCATAAGTTTGGATGAAATGTACTTGTTGTCAAGTCCCTGACCGAAGTAAAGCGTTTGCTCGTCAAGAGCGTTCTTTGTAAGAACAGTATCTTCCATAGCAGTACCCGCAACGGATATTGTTGAGAAGTGAACAAGCCTTGCACCGATTTTTTCGCAAAGCTTTGCGCAGTTAACGGCACCGCCGACATTTATATCTTCAATGTCTGTTCCGTTAGAGAAATGCTTAACATTAGCAGCGCAGTTAAATACCGTGTTAATATCTTCTTTCTCGAATTTTTCAAAGAAGGAGTAATTGGTAACATCGCCTTCAAAAACTTCTACTCTTTGGTCGATATCCTGCTCATAGCGGTTGTCGAAGTAATAGTACATAATGTTTTTGAGTCTGTCTTTAGCGCTTTCAAATTTGCCCTTTCTGAGCATACAGTAAGCCTTGCCTTTTTCTTCTTTGAGGTACTGAGCAAGCAAATGCGCGCCCATATATCCGGTGGCGCCTGTTATAAGCACATTACCGAGCTGACGGCTCTCTCCGCTTCTGAATTCATCAACATTATTATTGTGCAACAATTCATTAATCTGAGTATAATCGTAGTCTGTAAAATCAAACAGTGCATTGTTTTCTTCGGTTTCCTCTTTGTCAAACAGAGCTGCGAGTGCTCTCGGAGTAGTGTATTTGAAAATGTCGCCGTAAGTTATTTCATATCCGTTTTCGGAAGCGTCAAGCACAACGGAAGTAACAACAAGCGAGGTGCCGCCTATTTCAAAGAAGTCATCGGTTGCACCAACCTTTTCAAGATTAAGCGCTTTCTTAAACGAATTGCAGAAGAATTCTTCGGTTTCATTAGCAGGCGCAACATATTCGCCGAGAGTAACAGCGATAGGGTCGGGAAGATGCTTGATATCCGTCTTGCCGTTTGCTGTCATTGGCAGCTCGTTCATTTGCAGGTAAGCCGTAGGCACCATATAATGGGTGAGGTGCTTTTTAAGCTCGGCTCGAAGCTCGTCGATATCAATTTGAGCGTCAGCGGTGAAGTATGCGCAAAGATT
>CADBNM010000071.1 GCA_902796055.1 Oscillospiraceae bacterium | reverse complement strand
TCGTTTTGCACCGAGAGCGCCATTTTCCATGCGATACCGAGCACAGCATAGCAAGGAATGGCGGTGAGCCAAATCAAAATCATCCAGGCATAGCGCATTTTATTATAATATTCTAAATCATTGATATAAAACTTCATTTCATTTGCCATCATCGGAACAAAAAGAAAATAAAGCAGGGCTCCGAACACGGCAATCATTATTATTACTGCTTTCATCATAATTGAAAAGTTTTTAGGTTTCATAATATCGCCTCCATATAAGTTATGAACTAATTATAACGGTTTTTTAAGTGAATGTCAAGAATTATTTATTGAAATTCAATAAATCATTGACAAGTCGACTTTTTTATTACATAATTTATATATCATCATTATATCGGAGGATTACAATGAAAAAGGTTATTTGCATTTCATTGAGTATAGTAATTATGCTTTCGTGCGCCGTTTGCTCGTTTGCGGCAAAAAACGAGATTGACGGCTGCAACTGGATGAGCGTTATTAAAGACGATACCTCGCTTGCAGACATAAGCATGCCCGGTACTCACGATACCGCCGCAACATATCTGGCTTTAGGCATTAAGGCGCGCTGTCAGGACAAGACAATTCCCGAACAACTCAACTGCGGCGCAAGGTTTTTGGACATAAGGCTCAGTTATAAAAAGCATGACCTCATAGCAGTTCACAATTTCATCAGCTGCAGAAAGGGCTCGGGCTTTACTGCCCCTAAACTGACCTTTAGCGATATTGTAATGTCCTGCGGAGAATTTTTGGAAAACAATCCGAAAGAATGCATAGTGGTTTTTGTTAAAGAGGATTTCGGCTCAAAGGCTGAATTTGACGAATTGCTTATAAAATACACCGCAAAAAATCCTATGTTGTGGTATTCCGAAAACCGCATCCCGAATTTAGGCGAAGTCAGAGGCAAAATCGTGCTTATGAACCGCTTTTCTAAGCCCGACCCGTTTGTCAACGATGAGAACGGCGGCATAAACCTTACAAACTTCCCGAATCAAGGCGAAAACGAAGGCTCTTTCTTAATTTCCAATATGAAGTCCTTTTCAGGCAATATGATTTCAACCTACACCGTTCAGGACAGATATAACTATCCGAAGGAGGAAAAATGGAGCAAAGCGGTTGTTCCGACATTTAAGCTCAATAAAATCAGCGGCGAATTGCTCATTAATTTTCTCTCAACCGCAAACGGTCTTTCACCCGAAATCAACGCTATATACATAAACAAAAAGGTTGCCGAATATAAATTTGATAAAAATAAATGCTACGGCGCGGTGCTGTTTGATTTCATTGACGCAAGCTTGGCAAAGCAGATATATTCTTGCAATGCAAGCGTTATTGACTCAAAGCTCGCTCCCGCAAATTCCGTGCCGAGCGAGGTGCCCGAGCCCGAACACGGCTTTATCAGATTTTTAGACGGTCTTTGGGAAAAAATAATCGCAAAAAAAGTACAACAGTAGAGGTGATATTATGAAAGTATTAATGATAAACGGTTCCCCGCGGGCGGACGGCAATACAAGCGTGGCTCTCGAGGAAATGAAAAAAACTTTTGAAAAAGAAGGCGTTGAGTGCGAAATACTGCACATAGGAAACAAGGCAATCAGAGGCTGCATTGCCTGCACAAGCTGTTATAAAACAGGCAAATGCGTTTTTGACGATGAAGTAAACGCAGCGGCTGCAAAATTCGAAGAATGCGACGGTTTTGTTATTGCAAGCCCGGTTTACTATGCAAATGCAAACGCAACTTTAATCGCTTTTCTTGACAGACTGTTTTATTCAACTCATTTTGACAAGCGAATGAAAGTAGGCGCAAGCGTTGTAGTTGCAAGGCGCGGAGGACTTTCGGCAACTTATGACGAGCTGAACAAATACTTCGGCATTTCGGGTATGCCCATTGCGGCAGGTCAGTATTGGAACTGTGTTCACGGTGCGGCAAAGGGCGAAGCGAAGGACGACGCCGAAGGTTTGCAGGGTATGAGAACGCTCGCTAAAAATATGACTTTCTTAATGAAAAGCATAGCGCTCGGCAAAGAAAAATATTCGCTTCCCGAAAAAGAGGCACCGCAAAGAACCAACTTTATAAGATAAGTTAAAAATAATTTAGGGCAGGTTTTATTTCCTGCCCTTTATTCATATACTGTAGTATGTTTGCTACAGTTAATTTTATTTATCCGCCCGAAAACTTTTTCGGAAAAATCAAATACAATCTACTGCCGCCGCCAATTAAAGTGCAGAGAATAAGCGTACCCGAGGGAAGCGATTTCTTGCGCGCCGATGTGCCTGTAATCAGGGGTAAAATCTATTGGTCAAATGTTTATTCGAACATCGGCAAAGCGGGGCAAAATTTATTGTTGCCCAAAAACGCAAATTTTAAAGAATTCGGCGAATTAAGGCGCTTTAAAAGCGAAAGATTTTACAGGCAGCTCTGCATAAATTCCTCAATAAAGCTGCTGTCGCTTTTACCTAAAATGCGCCTGCCTTACGAGGTGAGCGTTATTGATTTCCCCGCCGTTTGCGTTCCCCTGCTCGAGAGCCTGCCGGGACTCTGCAGGTCGGTAAAAATCATCACATACAGAGAGGAAAAATACGCGCCTTTGAAGCAAAAGGCTATGGAAGAATACGGCTGTGCCATTATCACCACGCCCGACATCAGCCGCGCTTTTACAAGCCCCGTTATAATTATGCCCGACGGCTCGGATAAAGCGGTTGCGTTTTCACGAGGAAGCTATATTTTTTCACCTTTTTCAGACAATATTTACTCCTCAAATGTGTTTACAATGAACGGAGTGAGCCTTGCTCAAAAGTATCTCGATTTGCTGCCTACGGGCATTGAAACGAGTGAATTTGCCGCAGCTTTATACGAACAGTCCGAGGTTCAGGCGCTCAAAAGCAGTATTTGCTCCTCATTTAAGCAGGGCAATATAATCCGAAGCTATAAGGATATAGCAAAAGCGCTTAGCGAGGATTTATAGGATGCAAAATAATAATCTTGACTATTAAAACTACATAATATATAATAAGAGAGTTAAAATGTTTTTTGAAAGGACGAGTAATAATGCCTAAAGAAATATTACTTACACAAGAAGGCTTAAAGGAGCTCAAGGACGAGCTCAATTATCTCAAAACCACCAAGCGTGAAGAAATCAAGGAAAAAATCCAGGTGGCTCTCGGCTACGGCGATTTATCCGAGAACAGCGAATATGACGAAGCAAAAAGCGAACAGGGTAAAATTGAATCAAGAATAAATGACCTTGAGGTTATGCTTCACAACTACAAGCTCATTGATGAAAGCGGCGCGTCAACAGATGTTGTAGGCGTAGGCTCAAAGGTTACAATCAGAGATATGGAGCTAAAAGAAAATATGGCTTACACTATCGTGGGCTTTGCTCAGGCAGACCCCGATTCGGGCAAGCTTTCCGATGAATCCCCCATCGGCAAGGCTCTTTTAGGTCACAAGAAGGGCGACAAGGTTATTGTTGAGGCTCCCGTAGGTCAACTTAAATTCAAGATTGTTTCCATAGATAAATAATATAGTACAGGCAGGCTCACCTGCCTGCTTTTTTGGAGGCTGAAATGGCAGGAAAGTTTATAATAGAAAAAAAGTCGGACAAGGAATTTACTTTTTCTTTTCTTAAGGATGATGAAATAATCGCTAAAAGTGAGGTTTTTGACAGTATAGACGCTGCAAGACGGACAGTTAAAATGGTTAAAAAGTCCTGCAGGGCTAAAGTCCAAGGCTTAGGCGAGGAAATTTCTTTGCCCAAGTATGAAATAAAGTCCGACAAAACCTTCTCTCTTATCGCTCAGAACGGCAATATACTCATAAACTCCGAGCCGAGC
>CADBNM010000070.1 GCA_902796055.1 Oscillospiraceae bacterium | reverse complement strand
GCATACGCCTCAGCGTTTCAGTTGGCGGATTTTATCTCACTCTTTCAACATCTGCTCAGCGTGTAGAAAAAGGTTTTTCTACACGCTACGCGATGTTGCATTTTTTGCAACATCGCTGTTTTTAATTTGGAATTAAAGGCGGCAACGCGTCGCGTTGCATTAAAAGCCTTCATATCGGCTTGCCGATATTTCACAAATCCCGAGGGGATTTATTTCACAGTAGGGCGTGGCGACATCGACACGCCGTTTTCAATCTGCCACGGGCAGCGCCCGTCCGCTAACATTGGCTTTTTAATTATTTACTCCGTGGTGAACGGCGGGAACTGTTTCGTCCAAAGCGTCGAAAGAATATCCTTCGGCGGTCGCCTTTTTGAGTACGAGCGCAACCGCTTGAACGGTGGTGCCTTTAGCGCCAGAATCGTGCATAAGAACAACAGGCGTTTCGTAATTTTCGCGTATGCCCGACATCATGTTTACATAGAGCGATTTGGTCGGAACACCGTCGCCTTCTGCGTCGCCCGAGGAAATGTTCCAGTCGAAATATTCGTAATTGTGAGATTTGGTTTGAGTGGTGAGAGTGCTCATAATGCCCTTGCAGTAGTCGGCGCTAACCGTGTTTGACGCACCGCCCGGGAAACGCATAATAACAGGAGTTTTTCCCGTTACCTTTTTAACAAGGTTGCGGGTTTTTTCATTGTCCTTCCAGAACGCTTCGGGACTGCTGTAGATAGCGGCATAATCGTGAGTATAAGTATGAACGGCAATTGTATGCCCTTCCTTGACCATTCTCTTTAAAATCGCTTCGTTACCGGGTATATTTGAGCCGACAACAAAGAAAGTTGCGTGAGCGTCATATTTTTTGAGCAAATCCAGAATTTTAATTGTGTTTTCGCTCGGACCGTCGTCAAAGGTCAGGTAAACGACGCTGCCTGCGCTGAGCTTGCTCACAATAACCTCTCTTACAGCCTTTGCGCTGTTGCCCGCTTTATCGGAAACGGAATAAGTTACCGTGTACTTGCCCTTTTCGGCAGTGTTAACGGTGCTTTCAATCTTAATGTTTTTGCTCAGGTCGCCGTCAACCTTATCCGCGGCAGTTGCGCCCGCGTCGTTGTACTCGGCGCCCACCATAAGCCTTACTTTTTTATCGCCCTTAACGCTTATAACGGGGGCGGTATTATCTGTGACCGTAACGGCTCTTTGAACGCTTACAAGGTTTCTGTCTTTAAAATTCGTAAGCGAGTAGGTGATAACATAATCGCCTGTTTTTCTCGTGTCAACGCTGCCCTCAACCTTTACTCTGTCCGTAGCGTCAACACCGTCAATTTCAGCCTTGTAGCCCGGATCCTCATAAGGCTCGCCGCCCTCGGTGACGATTTTTTTCGAGCCCGCAAGCGTGATAACGGGTACGGCTTTATATTCTTTAAAAATGCCGAAAACATCAAATTGCCAAAGCAGCAAAAATGCTGCAAGTGCAACGCACAAGGCAATAAGCACCGCCACGGTTATTTTAACTGATTTCTTCATCATAACTCTCCTTCTTCAATTAATATATGGATAAAAATCACGCTTTAGTATTAAAAAATTCTGCAGGGTTAAAGCCGCCAAACTTAATTAAGAGCACAAGCGCCAAGCCTCCCAAAACCGCGCCGATTACGCTGAGGATTAAAACCGCAGCAGCAAAGGATTTCTTGCTCTTGTTCGTTTTTGTGCTTATCGCCCAAATTAAAAGCAGGATAATATTGCGCACGGGAATGGCGGTGAGAATAAAGGTGACTATCCACGCGCCTATGCTCATCGGCTTTTCTTCGCGCGGGGTTTCGCTCGCTTCAGGCTTTGTCTTTTGAGGTTTTACATCCTCAATATTGTCAAAATCCGTAGCGAGGTTGGAAATATCAAGAGCCCTTTTTATTTCGCTGTCGGGCTCGTTATCAAGAATTGTAAATTCCTGAACAGGCTCGTTTTCGTCTTCATAGTTACCCGAGTCAAGCGGCGGAATGTTTATCATATCATCCGCATCCTCCTTCGGCAGAAAGAGCGAATTAACATCCTTTGCGGGAGCCGATTCCTCTTCGGATTTAACAGCGCTCACCTTAATTATTTTAGGCTTTCTGGAAATTGCGGGAATTTGAATTTCATTCAGGTCAAGCTCAATAGGCTTATCAATTAATGCTTTTCCGCACTCGGAGCAAAAGCGGGCGTTTTCCTTGTTTTCTCTTCCGCAGTTTTCGCAAATCATAATAACACTCCTTGGTTTGTATAATCATATTTATTGTAGCTTTTAATCATCTGTTTGTCAATAACAACAAAAAAATTATAATTATTATATAAAAGTATTTAAAATTCAGAAAATATATGATATAATTACTCTATATTTGTTTTTTAAAATGGAGATTTATGGGCTTGATTTGCCCGCATACCCGAAACAGGAGGAAAAAATGCCGAAGAACGCACTCGAAAATTCGGAACTCATAATAGGCAGAAACCCTATATATGAAGCGCTTAAAGCAAAAAGAGAGCTCAATCAGCTTTTTGTTGCGAGAGGAGAAAGGGGCGGCAGCATAGAAAAGATAATCGCCCTTGCAAAGCAGAATAAAATTCCGATTAAAGAGGTTGACGCAAAAAAGCTTGATTATATGTCCTCGGGCGGAGTGCATCAAGGGGTTGCGGCATTTTGTGCGGCTCACGAGTATTCGACTGTTGAAGAAATACTTGAGTGCGCAAGGGAAAGAGGCGAGGAGCCTTTTATAATCCTCCTTGATGAAATAGAGGACCCTCATAATTTAGGAGCGATAATAAGAACGGCGGACGCTGCGGGCGCGCACGGCGTTATAATTCCCGAAAGGCGTTCGGCAGCGTTGACAGGCGTTGTGGCAAAGGCGAGCGCAGGCGCGCTTGAGTATGTGAAGGTTGCAAGGGTAACAAATCTTGTTTCTACTATAAAGAGCCTCAAAAAAGAGGGCGTCTGGATATATTGCTCGGATATGGACGGTACGGATTACAGAAAAGCCGACTTTTCGGGCGCAGCGGCACTTGTTATAGGCAACGAGGGCAAGGGCGTAAGACCGCTTGTTAAGGAAAACTGCGATATGATAGTAAGTTTGCCTATGAAGGGTAAAATCAATTCGCTTAACGCCTCGGTTGCGGCGGCAATACTTATGTATGCTGCGGCAGACGGCAGGTAGGAGCAAAAAAATAATGTGATATTTAGCAAGCTTTGCTTTAAGACATAAAAACAGGGAGTAACCATGGAAGAAAAGAAAAATTATTCGGTTGAGCAGATAATTGCGGAAACGAGGAAAAAATCCTCTTCGCATTCTGCAAGAGATATTTCCGCCGCCGCGGATAAGCAGGCGCAGGAAATATTAAAGAGCATACGGCTTAATAATTCCGCCGCCGAGGACGACGGCTTTGAAGCTTTGCTTAAAGAAATAACCGAAAAATCGGAACACAAAAACAAGGCGGAAAATCGAGAGTACAAGGCGGTAAAGCCGGCTGAAAGGCGTAGAGAGGAACCGAAGCCCGTCAAGCCGCCCGAAAGGCGTAGAGAGGAACCGAAGGTTGCTCCCGTAAGCAATGTAATAAGCGAAACTGAGGTGAAAGTTGCGCCGAAGCCTTCAAACGCTCCGCAGATTAAGAAAAAGCACGGCAATATTGACGATGTTATTCTTTCCGTTTCAAGTGACGCCAATAAAATCGACAAGGCTATGCTTAACGAAAAGGACGAGGCTGCGAGAAAGAAGGAGAAGCAGCTCACAAGGACAGGCGTTATAAGAAAAGCGAACTCCCTTATAGGCGCCGAGGAAGAGGACGGAATAAGAAGAGATACTCCCGCAAACACCGCCTCGCAAATGGGTGCGCTTCACAGAGAAGAAAAGGTCGTAGGTGAAAAAGAGGACATCCAAACCAAGGTTTATCACGACTATATAAGAAAGAAAGAAAAAAGAAAACAGGATACGGGCATAATCAAGAACATTGATATTAAGCTTGCCGGACAGAATCAAAAGCAAATTGAAAAAACTATGGTTCACGAGCCCGTTAAGCCTGCCAAAAAAATCAAAGAGGAAGAAAAAACCAAGCGCACAGAACCTGCAAAGGATATTGATAACACCTTCCTGCCCCCGCTTGATAACAGGGATATGGAAGATAAAATCCTTCCGTCTGACGAGCCGAAAGCTCAGGAGATAGAAAAAACGCTTGTGCGTCCCGGCAAATCCGAGCCATTAAAAAAGATTAACCGCACGGGGAACATCGAGGGGCAGACAAGGTTAGAGGGCTTTGACGATGAAAGCGCGCAAAAAATAACCGAGGATGAGCTTGAGGAGCAGCTTGACAGAAACAGGCAAATAAAAATTGACGCTTTCGAGTTTGAGCAGGATTATGTTAAAAAGAAAGAAGAGCCTGTTGAAACCGAGGCGTGGGCTTCTATTGACGACACCTATGCTCCGCCTAAGGAGACTCCGATAATCAACGATGTTGTGGATTACAATTCGAGAAGCGACCAGAGAGCGATTTATCTCGAGCTGGAGGCGATGGTCAATAAATTTAATCTGCGGACGGTGCTTTGCCTCGGCGCAGAGATAATTATTGCAATTGTCGGAATTTTCGGTTCGGGTATACTTCCAGATTTCGGTCTCGGTACCGGCGGAGAACAAATATATATTATTATGAATATGGCGCTGCTGATGTTTATGAGCATTATAAGCGCAAAGGCTATTTTCAAAGGTTTCCAAGCCCTGTTTACTCTTAAGCCAAGCTCCGATTCACTGCTTTCGGCGTCGGTGCTGTTCAGCTTTATTCATTGTATTCTTGCATTGATAATGGGACAGTCGGGTGCGGGCGTAAGCCATATATTCACCGCAACAACGGGATTTATGCTTTTGTTAAACGCTTTCGGTAAGCGTTCCATGATGAGACGCATTTTCAGAAATTTCCGTTTTCTCATTAAAGGCGGAGAAAAATATACCGCCGCTTGCATAAACGATGAGAGGGAAGCGGAGGAATTCTTTAAAAGCAGCGAGCTCGGAAGAAGAGATATACGATATAATGTTAAAACCGAATTTCCGACAAGATTTTTAGCGAATTCTTATGCCGACGACCCTGCGGATATGATTGCAAAGCTTACGGTTTATCCCGCTTTAGGCGCAGCGCTTATTATAGGGATAATCACTTTTGTTATAACTCTTGACTGGCTTACGGCGGTAACGGCGCTCACAGCCGCTGTTTTAATCGGCACGCCGGTATCTGCAATTCTCTCTTTCAACAAAGCGCTTGAAAGCACGGACAGAGAATTGCTCAAGGAAAGAGGGACATTAAGCGGATTTGCTGCAGTTGAGGACGCGGCGGGAACTAACTGCGTAGTGCTGGAGGCACACGAAATATTCCCCGAGGGCTGCTGCGCGCTAAAAGGTATGAAGCTGTTTAAGCGTATGCAGATGGACGAGGCTATTTTATATGCGGCAAGCGTATTGAGCACAACCGAGCATCCGTTTAAGAGTGTATTTCTTGAGAGCGTGAGCGAGGTCAAAGACCGTATGCCCGAGGCGAGCGACACAACTTATGAATCAAAATTAGGGCTTTCCTCTTGGATATTTGACAGGAAGGTGCTTTTAGGTACTAAGGAAATGATGGGTGCGCACGGTATTGAAATACCCGCTCCCGCAAAGCCCGATGAATATATAAAGGACAACATCAGAGTAATGTTCCTTGCCATTGACGGCGCGGTTTACGCTATGTTTGTGCTCGAATACTTTGCCGACCCGACAGTCGAGTCAGAGCTGCAAAGGCTTGAGAGCGCGGGAATTCAAATACTTGTCAGAACCTTTGACTCTAATGTTGACAGTCCGCTTTTAAGTGAAATATTCGATTTGTCTTATTCCTCGGCGCAAATACTCAATGTTGTTTCGAGCAGTATGTACGATGAAAAGACGGCGAACCCCGTGCTCAACGAGGCAAAAATTATAAATAGGGGCGACGCTTTTACCTTTGTGAGAAGCATTTTGGCATGCAACCTGCTGTCCTCGCAAATAAGGCTTTTAAAAATACTGCAATATGCTGCCATAGGCTTGGGCGTGCTGCTTATAGCGATATTCTCATTCGTAGGCGCAATAGAGTCCATAGGTCCCGTTCATTTGGTAATATACAGTGCCTTCTGGTGCATAGTCAGCCTCGTTATTCCCAAGGTCTATAAAGCAGTTCCCAAAAGAAACTGATACCTTCACGAAAGCAAAGCAAAAAACTGAAAAATGGAGATAAAATGAAACTACTTTTATATTTACCGCAAATACTGTTGAGCATTATGGCTGTTTTCATAATAGTCCGCCTGTTCGTTTCGCTCTTTTCAATGCGCCCCGCCGGCAGACCTAAAGCGGTGCTCATTAACAGAAACAACGGCAAAAAGCTCGCCATAAGCACCTATGAGACCTCTATCGGCAGGGGAAGAAGCTCGGACATTCAGTTAGCCTCCTCTCTCGCGAGCCGTTCGCATGCCGTTATTTCAAGGCGCAAGCAGGGCTGGTTTATAACCGATACGGAGTCGAAAACCGGAACCTTTGTAAACGGCGCTCAGATAAACGAGCCGACAAGGCTTTATCACGATGACTTGATTTCAATCGGCGGCGTGGACTATACCTTTGTTGCGCCGCACGCAAGAAGAGACGACGCCGAAAGCTCTTCGGAATCAACAGCTACCGCCACAGGCGGCTACATCATAAACCTTGCAACAAATTATGAATATCCGATTAAAAACGGCTCAATAAGCATAGGCAGAGGGAAGGAAAACGATATAGCGATTGACGACCCGACTGTTTCGCGCAAGCATGCCTCGGTAATTTATACCGACGAGGGCTGGTGCGTTGTGGATAAGGACTCTCGAGCAGGAGTCGGCGTAAACGGATATAAGGTTCATGGCTCGCAGCCTATTGAGGACGGAGACACGATTATGATAAACACTCATTCCTTCGTCTTTAAAGAGGCAAACGCTAAGAGGAAAAGGAGGGGTGCCCGTGGCTAAATCGGCAGAAGATAAGGCGTTAAAAGTCAAGAAAGAGCACAGAAGGCATCCGATAAATAACTTCTTAATGCTTGCCGTTATAACCTTTTTCCAGTGCTATTGCTTTGCGCAGCTGATAGTTGAAAATTGGAAAGAGTTTTCGGTCAATATTGAAATATTAATTTATGCCGCAGTGTTTATCGCAGTTGAATGGGTTTATTTTATTGTGATGAGAACCGCGGGCAGAAGAAAGAACTTTGAAATTGAATTTATCGCTTTCTTTTTGTCGGGCGTAGGCTTTGCGGCAATAGCCTCCGCGAAACCGGACGGCTTGCTCGTTCAGGTAGCGGCGTTTGTTATCGGCATTATAGGCTTCATTGTGCTTGTTTGGATACTCGGCGACAGCGAGAGGGCTATGAAGCTCAGACTTCCGCTCGGCATTTTGGCAATAGTTATTCTTGCGGCAAATATCGTGCTCGGCACCGATATAAACGGCGCGAGAAACTGGATTGTTATCGGCGACGCTATTTCACTTCAACCGAGTGAATTTGTTAAAATTATTTTCGTTTTTGTAGGCGCGGCAACTCTTGAAAAGCTGCAGACTGCGAAGAATTTATATGTATTCATCGGCTTTTCTGCAGCCTGCGTCGGAATACTGTTCATATTAAGAGACTTCGGTACGGCGGTAATTTTCTTCTTAACCTTCCTTCTTATTGCGTTTATGCGCTCGGGAGATTTAAGAACCATAGGGCTTGCGCTTGCCTCGGCAGGTCTCGGCGGCTGGCTGATTATGCAGTTTAAGGATACAGTTAAAAACCGTTTTGCCACATGGCGGCATGTCTGGGACGAGGAAATGATTGACGGTAAGGGCTTCCAGCAAACAAGAGTGCTTATCGGCATAGCCTCGGGCGGACTGTTCGGCTTAGGGCTTGGCAAAGGAAATGTGAGAAATGTAATCTTTTCTTCGACTGACCTCATTTTCGGCGTCGTGTGCGAGGAAATGGGCATTATAATAGGACTCTTGGTGCTTGCAAGCTTCGTGCTGTTTGCAATATATGCAATAAACAATGCAAGAACCTCCCGCTCGGCGTTTTATGCGATTGCGGCGACTGCCGCCGCAGGACTGCTTTTGTTCCAGTGCTGCATAAACATTTTCGGCGTAACCGATGTTATTCCGTTTACGGGCGTAACGCTGCCGTTCTTATCAAGGGGCGGTTCATCAATGATTTCATGCTGGGGACTGCTCGCCTTCATCAAAGCGGGAGACGCCAGAACATACCTTACAACTTACGGAGAAATTAAGAAAAAATGAAAAGTGCGGCAAACAGAATAAAAATAATGTGGGTGTTTATTGCCCTTGCGCTTGCGGGAACAATATTTTTGGTATACTCCATGGTTGTTGACGGCGGTAAATGGGCAACATCATCAAAAAATCAACATTTATATATAAACGGAACCCTAATCGGCGCAGGTAATATAACCGATGCCGACGGCGTGGTGCTGTGCAAAACGGCGGACGGCAAGAGAACCTTTGCCGAGGACGGTGAAATAAGAAGAAGTCTCCTTCATACGGTAGGCGATAATTACGGCTTTATTTCCTCCTCGGTGCAAAACCAGTATCGCACGGACCTTTCGGGTTACAACAGGATTATGGGCGTTTGGGAGCTTTGCAATTTTGAGCAGGGCAGCGAGGTTATGCTCTCTGTAAAGAGCGGAGCTTGCAGAACGGCGTATGAGGCGCTTGGCGGCAGAAAAGGCGCAGTTTGCGTTTATAATTATAAAACCGGCGCAGTGCTCGTAAGCGTTTCAACCCCGACCTACGACCCCGAGGATGTACCCGACGATATAGACGGTAACGATGAATATGAGGGCGTATATATCAACCGCGTTACATCGGGACTTTATCCTCCCGGCTCAACCTTTAAGGTTGTAACCGCGGCTTCGGCTATTGATAATGTTAAGGACATAAAAACTAAAACCTTTAATTGTGACGGCGCGTATCACACCGATTACGGCGAAGTTAAATGTATGTCCGTTCACGGCGAACTTTCGCTTAAAACCGCGCTTGCAAAGAGCTGTAACTCGGCTTTTGCGGAGATTGCGAACGAAACAGGCTCTAACAATTTGAAAAAGACAGCCGAGGATTTCGGCTACAACAAGGCTATGAAGCTCGGCAAATTGGGCGTAGCAACCTCAAAATTCGTTTCTCCCGGCAAGGATGAACTCGAACTCGGCTGGGCGGGCATAGGTCAGTCAAAAACGCTCGTAACACCCTTGCTTCAAATGCAGATTATGGGCGCTATTGCAAATGACGGCGTGCCCGTAAAGCCTTATATAGTGCAAAAGGTCACTACTGCTGCAGGCTTTGTGAGCGAAACCGCGGTAACGGTTCCGGGCAGCAGAGCTGTGAGCGAGGAGACTGCCTCGGACTTACAGCAAATGCTCAGAAACAATGTTGAAAATCAGTATGGCAATTGGCATTTTAACGATGGCTTGAAGGCTTGCGGAAAATCCGGTACTGCCGAGGTTGAGAGCAACGAAACGCCTCACGCTTGGTTTGCAGGATATTTGCAAAACGAGGAATATCCTTATGCTTTCGCGGTAATAGTTGAGCACGGCGGTTCGGGCAGCGAGGTGGCATTGCCCGTTGCGGCTGAGGTTATAAATTCATTAACATCAGACTGATTAAGGAGATAAACTATGATAGGAATAATAGGAGCTATGGCGAACGAGGTTGACACGCTCAAAGCCAACATGACCGATAAGGAAATAAAGATAAGAGCGAAAATGGAGTTTTGCTCAGGCAAGCTTTTCGGAGTGGACGCAGTTGTCGTAAAATGCGGAGTAGGCAAGGTTAACGCCGCTTTGTGCGCTCAGAATATGATTTATGAATTTTCGCCCGACATTATTATCAACACAGGCTGTGCTGCAGGAGTAGGCGACGGTATTCATATAGGCGATATCGTTATTGCAGAAAATGCCGTGCAGCACGATGTGGACTACGGTCCGCTTGACGATGAGCGAGGCTATCTTGATATCGTAGAGAGGGTATATATACCTGCCGATAAAGAAAACAGCGAAAAAATAGCCGAGATTGCGCGTTCACTCGGAGTGAATACATTTTCAGGCACTATTGCGACAGGCGACCAATTTCTTTGCGATAAAGATTTAAAGGAAGAAATAAAAAATCATTTCGGCGCATACGCCGTTGAAATGGAGGGCGGAGCAATCGCCCATGCGGCTTACATAAACGGTGTGCCGTTTGTAATTCTTCGCTCCGTATCCGATTCGGGAGACGATGAGGCTATAGAAAACTTTGAAAATTTTGTTGAGGAAGTCAACAAAACAAATATTGCGATATTAAAAGAATTTTTACAGGGGTTAAAATGATTAACAGAGTAATGAACAAAGACCGAGAGAGAATAGGCAACTACCTCAGAAGTACGCTTGTGAACTCTGTCGGTATCTGCTCAAAAATCAACAAGTACGGCTTTGAAAGCGAGGAGCTTTATGTTTATGCCGATTATTGGGCAGACGGTGAAATAAAATATGTTTTTTCGGTTTCGCAGGGCGAGGTGAGCATTTTTTCCACCTCGGATGAAATTGATATTATGGATATCTATATCTATCTGCGCGATCATTATATAGGCTATAACGCAGTCACGGGCGAGGAGAAGAAAGTGCGCGAATTTATGCGCCATACTCTTTTCAGAACCTCTACCGAGCTGAGCGTTTTTCTTGCGAACACCCGCTCCTTCAGGGAGCCTGAGTTTGAGGAAATGCTTGCTTTTCCCGCTCATGTTGCCGACGCGGATGATATGCTTGCGCTTTGCGAACAGAAAAAGCCGCAAATCAAGCGGCATGACAAGCAGTCGCTCATCGACTCAATCAAGGAATACGGCGCCTATATCATCCGTGATTCCGCCGGCGACATCACCGCGCAGGCAATAGTTGAAGAAAAGGCGGGAAGAATGGTTGAAATAGGACTTTACACTGTTTCCCATGAGGCTAAAAATGAGGAAGCGAGTATGACTGCCGCGGCGCTTACAAGCGCAATTTTAAAGAAAAAATACGCTTGCTGCTGCAGAACCTCGCTTGTAGGCGAAAAGCAGGTTCTTAAAGCTATGGGCTTTCAGAGCGTAGGCAAACATTTATATTTATCGAGGTAAAAATGGATAACAAGAAATTAGCGCAGTTGCTTTTTCCCGAAGTGACAAAAACACCAGAATATTATGAAAAGCTTTATCCCGAAAGGAACTTGCCCGAGGGGGCAAGGGTTACAAGATTTGCCCCGAGCCCCACAGGCTATTTGCATATAGGCGGACTTTTTGCAAGCCTTGTTGCGGCGCTTACGGCGAAAAAAAGCGGCGGTGTTTTCTACCTTAGAATTGAGGACACCGATAAAAAGCGCGAGGTAAAGGGCGGCATACAGGGAATTATTGACGGTCTTAACTACTTCGGCATTGAAATTGACGAAGGAAGAATAAGCGAAACCGAGGACAGGGGCGATTACGCTCCTTACCGCCAGTCCGAGAGAAAAGAAATATATCAGTGTTTTGCTAAAATGCTCGTAGAGCAGGGCATGGCTTATGCGTGCTTCTGCACAGAAGAAGAATTGGAGCAAATCCGCGCAGCTCAGGCAAACGAGCCGATAAAGGGCTATTACGGCAAGTATGCCAAGTCGAGAAATCTGACTTATGAGGAAATTGAGCAGAACTTAAAGCTCGGCAAGCCGTGGACGCTTCGTTTTAAAAGCGAGGGCGACATTGAAAGGAAAATCATTTTCACCGATTTTATCAAGGGTAAAATCGAAATGAGCGAAAATGTTTTGGATGTAGTCCTTTTAAAGCAGGACGGAATACCGACCTATCATTTTGCGCACTGTGTTGACGACCATTTAATGCGCACAACCCACATAGTAAGGGGCGATGAATGGATAGCAAGCGTGCCGGTGCATATTCAACTTTTCAAGGCCTGCGGTTTTAAGGTGCCGAAATATGCGCACATAGCTCCGATTATGAAAGAGGAGAAAAACGAGCAGGGCGAAGTTACGGGTAAACGCAAACTCTCAAAGAGAAAGGACCCCGAGGCGGCTGTATCTTACTACGCCGAGGTCGGCTTCCCCGCCGAAAGCGTTACCGAATACCTTTTAACGCTTGCAAACTCGAACTTTGAGGATTGGCGCAGAGCAAATCCCGATTTGCCCGCAGCCGATTTCCCGTTCAACCTTAAAAAAATGAGCGCATCGGGCGCACTGTTCGATTTAGTTAAGCTTAACGATGTTTCAAAAAATGTTATAAGCAAATTCTCGGCGGAAAAGGTGTATAACAATGTGCTTGAATGGGCGAGCGAAAATGACGCTCATTTTGCAGAGCTTTTAAAGCGCGATAAGGCTTTTGCAAAAGAGATGTTCGCAATAGACCGCGGCGGCAAAAAGCCGAGAAAGGATATTGCAAAGTGGAGCGAGGTTAAGGATTACTATTCGTATTTCTTTAAGGAAACCTATGAAAACGACTACGCTCTTCCCGAAAACATCGCGGCCGAGGACGCGGTAAAAATCCTCGAAGAATATGGGAAAGTTTATTCGGCTGATGACGACAAAGACGCTTGGTTCTCAAAAATCAAGGCGCTTTGCGAGCCCTTGGGCTTTACGCCGAATGTTAAGGAATACAAGAAAAATCCCGACTCCTTTAAGGGGCATGTCGGCGATGTTTCAACAGTTATAAGAATAGCCGTAACAGGCAGAAGAAATACGCCCGATTTGTATGCGATTATGCGTCTTTTGGGCGAAAAAGAAGTGCTTTCAAGGCTCAAAACAATGATTGAAAAGCTTGCTTAGGGGGATATATGGAAGATAAGATTTTAGATGAAGAAAAAGAAATAGCTTCAAATTTTATTCACGATTTAATTGACGAAGATTTAAAGGAGGGCGTGTACGACCATATTCAAACTCGTTTCCCGCCCGAGCCTAACGGTTATCTTCACATAGGTCACGCCAAGGCGATTTGCATTAACTGCGGCGTGAAGGAAAAGTACATGGGCGTGGGCAATCTGCGCTTTGACGATACCAATCCTACAAAGGAGGACACCGAGTATGTTGAGGCGATAGAGGAGGACATCAAGTGGTTAGGATTTGACTATGACAATGCGTTTTTCGCTTCGGACTACTTTGATTTCCTCTATGAGTGCGCTTTAACTCTGATTAAAAAGGGCAAGGCTTATGTTTGCGAGCTTTCTCCCGATGAGCAGAGAGAGTACAGAGGAACGCTCACTCAGCCCGGCAAAAATTCGCCTTACAGGGACAGACCGATTGAAGAAAACGAGCGCCTGTTTGCCGAAATGACCGAGGGCAAGCATCCCGAGGGCTCTATGGTGCTCAGGGCAAAAATTGATATGGCAAGCCCGAACATGAATATGCGCGACCCGATTATTTACCGCATTATGTTTGCGAGCCACCACAGAACGGGCGACAAATGGTGCGTTTACCCGATGTATGACTTTGCGCACCCGCTTTCGGACACAAAAGAGGGCGTAACCCATTCGCTGTGTTCGCTTGAATTTGAAAATCACAGACCGCTTTATGACTGGGTTTTAAAGGAAGTCGGACTTGAACATCCCTCAAGGCAGATTGAATTTGCGCGTCTCAACCTTAACTACACTCTTACAAGCAAAAGAAAGTGCTTAAGGCTTGTAAAGGAAGGCGTTGTTGACGGCTGGGACGACCCCCGTATGGCAACAATCTGCGGTATGCGCAGAAGAGGCTATCCTGCGGCGGCTATCAGAAACTTCTGTGATATGATAGGCGTTTCAAAGGCGTACAGCATAGTTGATTTCGGTATGCTCGAAAGCTGCGTAAGAGATGAACTCAACGAGAGTGCGCCCAGAGCGATGGCGGTACTCAACCCCTTAAGAGTTATAATCGACAATTATCCGGAGGGAAAAACCGAGGAAATTGAAATAGAAAACCACCCGAATCACCCCGAAATGGGAACAAGAAAGGTTATTTTCGGCAGGGAACTCTTCATTGAAAAAGAGGACTTTATGATTGACCCGCCGAGAAAGTATTTCCGCCTTTTCCCTGATAACGAGGTGCGTTTCAAGAGTGCGTATTTCTTAAAATGCGTGGGCTACGATACGGACGAAAACGGCGAAGTTACTTGCGTTCACTGCACTTATGACCCGCTTTCAAAAGGCGGTAACTCGCCCGACGGCAGAAAGGTGCGGGGTACTATTCACTGGGTAAGCGCGGCGGACTGTATTCCTGCGCAGATAAGGCTTTATGACAGGCTGTTCAAAACCGAAAATCCCTCGGATGAATCGCAGGGCGATTTTGAGCAGAATTTAAATGAGGACAGCCTTAAAATTCTTGACGGCTGCCTGCTTGAAGGCTCGCTTAAAGACATTAAACCGCTTGATACCTTCCAGTTTATGAGGCAGGGTTATTACTGCGTTGACAAATACAGCACAGCCGAAAAACTCATAATCAACAGAACGGTAAATCTTAATTCATCCTGGAGTAAAAAGAAATGAAACTGACTAACAAGGTAACAAATTTATTCTTTGCATTCTTTGCGGCAGTCGGCTTATTTATGCCGATTGTCGGCTATAAAACAATGCTTATGGGACAGGAGTACAGCCTTTTGGATATGATAAAGCTCCTCAAAGACTATGATCCCTCAAAAGGGCAGACGTTGCTCGGAAATCTCGATAAATACGGTTACAAGGTAATCGCAATAGCAACGCTTATTTGCTTTATTGCCATGCTTGTATTCTTGCTTGTGAGCATAATTCTTTCGTTTACAAATGTGCCGTATCTTGCTATGTGCATAGTAACTTTTTTGGGCTTTGCTTCATATGTGAGCGCAAGCGTGCTCTTTTGCAGAATAGGCGCAGGTTTTGTCAACGGTAAAATTCCCGTAAGCGCAATAACCTCGCTTAAACCGAGTTCGGGAGGCATATTGTCATCGCTCATTTCCTCCTTTGCCTCGGTTTCCAAAATGGGAATTACCACAGGCGCATGGGTGGGAATGATTTGCCTTGGCATAATGTTCCTTGTGAATTTGTTCTTTTTCATCTTCCGCAAAAAGTTTGATGAAACAGACAGGCAAAACGAGCAAAAGGACAAGAAAAAGCATAAAGCTCACTAAGAGAAGGAAACGGTAAAAAAGAGGTGTTTTTTTGGCAAAGAGAAATAATTTAAGAAACATCGCAATTATTGCCCATGTTGACCACGGTAAAACGACCTTGGTTGACCAGCTTTTAAGGCAAAGCGGCACCTTTAGAACGAATGAACAGGTGCAGGAAAGAGTTATGGACTCAAATGACCTTGAAAGAGAACGCGGCATTACAATAATGTCCAAAACTACTGCAATTAATTACGGCGATACTAAAATAAATATAGTTGACACTCCCGGGCACGCCGATTTCGGCGGCGAGGTTGAGCGAATACTAATGATGGTTGACGGCGTTTTGCTGCTCGTTGACGCTTTTGAGGGCTGTATGCCGCAGACCCGTTTTGTGCTCAAAAAAGCGCTCGGGCTCGGCAAAAGGGTGCTCGTTGTAGTCAATAAAATTGACCGTGACGGCGCAAGACCCGAAGAGGTAGTAGACGAGGTGCTCGATTTGTTTATTGAGCTTGGTGCGGACGAAGAACAGCTCGAATTTCCCGTGGTGTATGCTTCGTCAAGAGACGGCTATTCTTCGACCGAGAGCGACGCTCGAAGCGGAGATATGAAGCCGCTTTTGGACGCTATTTTAAGAGAAATCCCCGCGCCCGAGGGCGATACCGAGGGACCCTTCCAAATTCTGTTTTCAAATATCGAATATGATGATTATGTTGGCAGAATAGGCGTAGGCAGAGTGGAAAGAGGCACCTTTCACGGCGGCTCGCCGGCGGTGCTTTGCAGGCGTGACGGGGAGACCGAAAATGTTAAAATCGCAAAGCTCTATCAGTTTGAAGGCTTAAAAAGAGTTGAAGTCGATGAGGCTCGGTTCGGCGATTTAATTGCCGTTTCGGGCATAGCCGACCTCAATATCGGTGAAACGGCGTGCGACCCCGAATGTGTTGAGCCGCTACCGTTTGTTAAAATAGACGAGCCTACAATTTCAATGAATTTTATAGTTAACGATTCACCCTTTGCGGGCAAAGAAGGAAAATATGTAACCTCGAGAAATTTAAGGGACAGGCTCTTTAAAGAGGTTGAAACAAATATTTCAATGCGAGTTGAGGAAACGGATTCAACCGATACTTTCAAAGTTTCGGGCAGAGGAGAATTATCGCTTTCAATCCTTATTGAAACCATGCGCCGCGAGGGCTATGAATTTCAGGTTTCGCGCCCGAAGGTTATTCTTAAAAAGGATAAGGACGGCAAAGTTACCGAGCCTATGGAACTGCTTATAGTCGAGGTTCCCGATACATATACCGGCGCGGTAATGTCAAAGCTCGGTGCAAGAAAAGGCGAGCTTGTGAATATGGATGTGCGAGAAGGCGGCTCCACTCATATAGAATTCAGAATTCCCTCAAGAGGTTTAATCGGCTACCGTTCCGAGTTTCTTACCGATACCAACGGCAACGGAATAATGAATCAGCTTTTTGACGGTTACGATGAATACAAGGGCGATATTGAGCAGAGAAAGCGCGGGTCGATTATTTCCTTTGAAACAGGCGAAAGCACGGGCTACGGACTCTGGAACACTCAGGACAGAGGCGAACTTTTTATCGGCGCAGGCGTACCCGTCTATGAGGGTATGATAGTCGGCGAATGTGCTAAGAGCGAGGACATTGTCTGCAATGTATGCAAGAAAAAGCATGTAACAAACACAAGAGCCTCCGGCTCCGATGAAGCGCTAAGGCTTACTCCGCCGAGAACGCTCTCGCTCGAGCAGAATATGGAATTTCTCAATGACGACGAGTTGCTTGAGGTCACCCCCGAAAACACTCGCTTGAGAAAACGCATACTTTCCAAAGAGCAGCGAATGAAGCAAAAATACGGTAAAAAGTAAAATTATGAACGGCAGATTTTATCTGCCGTTTTCGTTCTTTTATATAAATAAAAATATATTTTTTCTATTTTTATTACATTGATATCAAAGTGTACATATGATAAAATATTTTTATACTATCCTAAAGGAGGAAAAACAAATGAAAAAAGTTTTATCGGTATTATTGGCGGCTGTAATGCTCCTTAGCATTTTTCCCGCAGCTGCATTTGCAGTAAACGGTCCCGACCCCGAAATAGACAGTTGGGGCAATTATTATGCAAGTCTTACCGTTTATGATACGCAAAGCGGCACTCAGTATAACCTTTACAGCGGCGGCGTTGTCACAAACGAGGCACAGGGTATGGTTTATGACCTTGCTTCAAACACTCTTACTATTGAGAATATCGACGCTGCAACAAGTCAGCTAAAAGCTGTAGCGATGGGTGATGATTTCACTCTCAAGGTTAACGGAAAATGCGCGTTACAGCAAATATCGCTTGAAGCCAATTACTACGGTGCAAGCCTTAAAATAACGGGTGACGGTGAGCTCACGCTTAACGAGCTCAGGCGTTCGAAGCACGGCATTTTTGTTGACGCGGACAGCACTGCCGGTAAGCTGACCTTCGGCAAGGAGGTTGAGCTTAGGATTTACGGCGCAGCAGGTGAAAGCGCGGTTGTAAGCGATGATTCTATAGGCAAAACCGTCAACGAGGTCTTTGTTTTCGAAAACGGAATCGAAGAGCCCGTCAGAAAGGTTAGTTCCACTACAACTCATGGCGAGTACACAAATGTGATTATATATGAAGCGGATGGCACAACCTATTACGGCGGCATTCTGCTTAAGTCGGCTACCGACCCTCTCGGTATTTATGCTGTGCGCGATTTTACAAGAGATAACGACGGCAAAACTTATTACGAAGTAATAAAATACGCCTACATTTCAAAGTACGACGCTTATGCTGCGGATTACAACTATTTTAAGGGTGATCCGAGAGAAAAGTACGGCGTTTTGGAATTCACCGAAGAGGAATGGGAAAATCAAACAGAGTTTAGCGTTGTTACAAGGCAGACTACAGACGGCGCAAAGGTTAATTATTATGACCCCGAAGAATTGGACGGCAGCTCCTATTACACGGAAACTCAGGTAACAAGTGCTTCTGATCCGACGGGTATTTACGGCAGAACCTCTTATACCATAACAGACTCTCAGGGAAATATTGAAGAAAAAGGCTTTAATATCAGCCGCTTTGTTTATGCGGCGGCTCCTTATAACAAGAAACTCATAAAGGATACCTCATTTGCAACAATAAGCATTACCGAAGAGGAATTTGCTTCAAGCGGCGAATGGAGCGTAGTTCAGGGCGTTGAGGAGGTTCGTCTTACATGGGATAACTCTGTTGAGGCAACCGATATGCCTGTTTACAAGGACAGCTCGGGAAATAAATATGTTGTTGAGGATGAAAATAATATTTACTCCTTCAATGCTAATGACGGCATTACAATCGGCAACACTTTTTATGTTTATCTTAAAAAGGTTAATGTTTCGTATTCGGCTTTGAAGCCCTCCATTGTTACCGAAACTTCAGCCGAGAGCAGTTACTTTTTAAATACCGATGAATTTGCTTATAACTTGCATAAGCATATTTATAATATTGCGGTTTCGGTTCGTCCGAGAGCGAATGCACTCGGATATACGCATTATAAATGCTCTTGCGGTCTTTTCAAGAAGGACAGCGCGGGTAACTTAGTAACAACTTATATCGCGCCCACAGGCAAGCCCTCAGGCTTCAAGTGCGCTTCAAGGACGGCTACAGCCGAGAAGTTTACTTGGACTAAAACAAGCGGCGTAAGCGGTTATCAAGTGCAGTTGCTTAACTCTGCAGGTAAGAGCGCAGGCAATAAGGTATTAACCGGAAATGCTTATACATTCTCAAAGCTCGCTGCAGGTCACGCCT
>CADBNM010000069.1 GCA_902796055.1 Oscillospiraceae bacterium | reverse complement strand
AAAGCCTCCGTGGATTAATTATACTATAATATAATATAACAAAACAACGGAGGTTTCAAGTGTGTATTTAGTTTTAATTGAGTTTTTTGAGTAAATCGTGAAGATAATTTGAGCCTCTTGAAATAAGTATGCCGCTTAAAACACAGCCTATTCTGTAAGGCAGGTCAATCGAAAAAAACGAAAAAACATCGCTTTTCGATAAAACGCAGACCGCAATTCCCAGCGCCAAAGTGATTATCACCGCAGGGATTTTTGCCTTTTCGCCCAAAATACTTCTTATATAGTCGGTAACGCCTTCAGTGAGTACCGCAATGGTTACAAAAAGAGTTAAATTCATTTCATTATCACCGCCATAACGGCACCTATAACAGTGCCTAATACCGAGGAGATGAGCACGGAGAAAATTGTTCTTTTATAGTGGCTTAAATCCTTCGCAGGCGCACTTTCTATGCCCCTTAGCCTTGTGTCAAGATAATCTATTTTCTCGCGTATCATATCCATTTTTGCATTGATTTTTTCCGTGGTCAAGGCAATATCGCTTATTTTTTCTACCTTGCGCTCAAGTTCGCTTATATTCTTTAAAGCCGTGGACAGTTCTTTTTCGAGAACGGTAAGCCTTAAATCAAAATCATTTTCGGCGCTCATACTTTTTTAAGTCCCTTGGCGTTCGCAAAGCCCGAGGTGTTGTCATTCGTAAGCACACCCTTTTTAACGCCGATTCTGTAGGGATAATTTGCTCCTTTGTAGATTTTAAGAATATAGCGAACAGAGCCCTTTGAAGCCGAATAAGGCGCCTTGTTGTCATAAGCGCTTGCAGCGTAATTCGCCGTAACCTTAACCTTGTCGCCGACCTTAAGCTCTGCGCTTGACGAAGCTTGCGCCGTTTCCTTTTTAGGTGCAGACTGAGCCTTTTCCTTCGACGCTTTTACCATTTTATCAAAGGGAAAATTCTTGCCCGGGCAGGCAGTATTGTTGAGCTGCTTATGCTTGTAAATCGTGCAATTAGGATAAAGTGAAAGCACATATTTAATAAGCTCTACTCCCGCTTTATACTGCTTGTCGTTCATCGTTTCCCTGTCAAAATCGCCCTCGAAGCAAATGCCTACGCTCTTGTGGTTATGATAGAAACAGTGACCGCCCTGCGCCCAAACGGGTCTGCCCTGCCATACGGTACCGTCTTTTCTGACATAGAAGTTATAGCCTATGCCCAAAAAGTTGTCATCCGTACGGTTGAGATAGTAGTTGTGAATTATCTCAACGCTTTGCTTAACAGTCACGGCAGTATGGTGCAAAACAATTTCAGTCGTCGACGGACGCTTTGTCAACGCGCCCTTGAATTTTAAATTTGCATTTTTAATCTCCATATATCATCCTTTCCGAAAAATACCCTCACTAACAGCGGGCAATTTTAAAAAAAGTGTACGATTTTATACACAAAAATGCTTTTTTTGTTGCAAAAAGGGTGCAAATCCTATATAATTTAGATGTATATTTATTTTTAGGAGGACAATATGAGCGAAGTTAAGAAACAAAGTGCTTTTAAGGTTTGGACAGAAAAACACGCAGACCTTTGGCAGATTATTAAATTCACCCTTGTAAGCATGATCGCAGGTACTTCCGAAATGGTGCTTTACAATGTATTCCTTTGGATACTCAGAGGTCCGCTTATGAATATAAGCGTTGACTGGTTTATCTTCCATTATCCGGGCGGTGCGGAAGGCACTGTTCTCGCTGACGGCACAATAGCAAGAGGCGGTGCATGCGTTCTTGTGGCTTACCTTGTTTCAACTATTGTAGGTAACTTTGTAAGCTTCGTTGTTAACAGAAAGACCACTTTCAAATCGGTTGCAAATGTTAAATTCAGCATTATTGCAACAATGGTAATGATTGTTTTCATTATTTTCTATTCAACCGTTCTTGGCGGTCTTGCAAACAGCTGGGTTGGCACTTGGAAGATCTTTGAAAATGCGGACGGTAATTTCCTTCTCACTTTCTTGATGCAGAATATCGGCAAATTTATGATAACAATGATAACATTTGTATTCGTATTTGTTATGAACAAATTTGTCATCCTGCGTGAAGAGAAGAAAACAAAGGAGCAAAAAGAGGCTGAAAAGAGAGAGGCTGAGGAAAGAGCCGCAAGACCTTCAAAGGTTGTTGTCAACAAAGCGCTTGCAAATAAGTTCCTCATCCTTATGATTGTTTTAATCGTGCTCGCGGTTGCAGGCATCGTTATCGGTCTTACGACATCAATTAACGCGGTTCTCATCATCGGTTCGGTACTCTTCGGCGTAGGCTATATTATGCTTATTGCGTTTGTTATTGAAAGCATAGGCACAAAAGTTCCCGTTGAAGAACTCGGCGAATATGAGGGCAAAGAAGGCTACATAATCAAAGAGCCCAAGAAATAATGAATTTTTAAGCCCTGCAAAACGCAGGGCTTTTTTGGAGGAAAAATATGTTTGTTGTTTATGAATCTAACACAGGCTTCACCGAAAAGTATGCAAAGATGTTCGCGGAAAAAACAGGTCTTGAATGTTGGAGCCTTTACATGGCGCGCATTAAAGTACCGAAGCACTCCGATATAATCTATTTCGGCAATGTTGAAAACGGCGAAGTTGTAAAACTCAAAAAAGCTCGCAAAAAATACAACATTCTTGCCGTTTGCCCCGTGGGGCTTTCTATGAGCACAGACGCAGTTAAAGAAAAGCTAAGAGAAAAAAACAAGCTCACCGACAATTCCCCCGCCATGTTCTATTTGCAGGGCGGCTACGACAAGAAGAAAAACATAGGCTTGGGCGCAACCTTTATTAACCTTATCATAAAGGACCTTGAAAGCAAGGAGGAATTGGACGCTGTTGAAGCTCAAATGCTAAGCGACCTCAAAAACGGCGCAGACTATGTAAAGGAAGAAAACCTCGCACCGCTTTTGCGCTGGTATGAGGAATGTTAAAACGGATAAAAAAAGCCGCTGAAGCTTTGCAGTTTCAGCGGCTTTAATTTAAGCGTTTATTCTTCAAAGAAATTATATATTCGTTCTGTATAGTCGGGTGCGGTGTCAAAAGCGGAATGGCCGTATTTTTCATCGTAAAAATACACTTTAGAGTCGCTGATTTTTTCGGCAATCATTTTGCTGCCGTTCTCGCCGACGACCTTATCGCCCTTAACGCCCAAAACCAGCGTGGGACAGGAGATTTTTTCGAGCCTGTCGGTGATGTCAAAGCCCTCTGCAGCGCCCGCCAAAATAACAAAACGAGCCAAGTCCTCATTAGTTGTCATTTTTGCAAACTCCAAAAATACGCCTTTATACTTTTCAAACATATCGGGCGGGTAAATGCCCTCGCAAAAGCTCATATAAAGTCCCTCGGCGTCGCCTTTTTTTGCAAGGTCCGTCCACTTTTTAAAGTCCTTAAAGTGTTCGGCGCTCACTTTTGCAGTTGTCGAGCCGAGCACAAGTTTTTTTACGAGCTCGGGATATTTTGCCGCTATTAGCATAGCGAGCATACCGCCCTGCGACGCGCCGAAAATATAAGCGTCACGAAGTTCGAGCGAATTTATTGCCGCCGCCGTATCTTCCGCCATAGCCTCCATATTATAATCCTCGGGGAGATTTTCGCGCCTGTCAAGCACATAGACGCTATATTCATTTTCAAATATTCTGTACTGCGCCTTAATCGACGCCGCAGAGCCCATAACGCTCTGAACGCTCAGCCCCGGCAGGATTATCATAACTTTGCTACCCTTACCGAAAGAAAAATATTTAAGCGACAAGTCGCCGCAGTTTACATTTTTTATTTCTATGCTCATTTTTGACCTTTCTTAATTAAGCGTCTATATCGGGAACAATTTGAAGTGTATAATCGGGATAGAGGTCGCCTATTTCTTTGCACAATTCGGCTATTGCTTCCGCCCTGTCAATATCGAAACTTAAGACCACATCAAAGCGAATTGTTTTATTCTCGGTATCGGCATAAAAGCCGTGAACCTGCAAAGCCCAATCGTGCTCCAAAACCGTTTCCTGAACAACATTTCTGATTTTTGCCGCCTCGTTATCGGAAGTATTAAAAGAATAAACGCCGATACCCGTAAGAACAACGCCTGTTTCAAGAAAAACCTTTGCCTGAACACGCCTTGTGAGCACATCAACTTCTTCAACCGTCATAGTATCGGGCAGTTCAAGGTGAACGCTCGCATAGTTTTTATTAGGACCGTAATTATACATAATTAAGTCATACGCTCCGCGCACCGCTTCTTCTTCGCATATAAGTTTTTTGATTTTTTTAACTTCGTCCCTGTCGCTTCGCTTGCCGAGAATATCATTAAGCGTTTCTATCATCATTTCAATACCCGCTTTTATGATAATTGCGGCAATAATTACGCCGACATACGCTTCAAGCGAAATGTGCCAAATAAGATAAATTACTGCGCTTGCAAGCACGGAAACGGAAAGAATAGCGTCAAAAAGTGCATCCGAACCCGAAGCGACAAGCGCGCCCGAGTTGTGCTTTTTGCCCTGCTTTTTAACATACTGCCCGAGCACGAGTTTTACAACTATCGCAACTCCGATAATTATGAGCGAGACTATACTGTAATCCGCCTTTTCGGGAGTGATTATTTTTTTAACGGATTCAACCGCCGAAGTAATGCCCGCATAAAGCACTATTCCCGCCACAATCATAGAACTCAGGTACTCTATTCTGCCGTAGCCGAGCGGATGCTTTTTGTCGGGCTGTTTTGCGCCTAATTTTGCGCCGATAATCGTAATTACCGATGATAATGCATCGGACAAATTGTTTACGGCATCAAGCGTTACGGCAATGGAATGTGAAATTATACCGACTGCCGCTTTGAACGCCGCAAGCAAAACATTCGTTATCACTCCGATAACGCTTGTTTTTACAATCGCTTTTTCCCTTTGCAAAGCAAGCTCTACAATATTTTCGTTAGCCATAGTCTAACTCCATTATATCCAAAAAACTCTGTTTTCTTTGCGCTCGGCGGCTTTGGGTAACTCGCCTTGTGCATAGCCCACCGCGCAGTGACCTATGCCTTCCCATTCGCCTTCTACACCCAGTTCCTTCAGCAGTGCCTTGTACTCCGGCATCTCGAACTCTTCCTTTGCCCTGTGGATCCAAATGCCACCCAATCCAAGAGAATGGGCAGCCAGCAGCATATTCCCCATCACAAGGCTTCCGTCATATACGCGGTTAGCCCAGTCTTTTTCCGCCAAAACTACGAGAATGGCAGGAGCGCCATAAAACGGATCAAATGACGGATCCCAGCCTCCAATCTTGCAGTTTATCGCGGTAAACTTATCCCTCAGCTCCTTATTTGTTACGGCAGCTACAATGGCCGCCTGCCTGCCTCTCGCGCTGGGAGCATAAAGACCTGCCTCTATAATGCGCTCAAGATTCTCCCTTTCCGGCATTTCAGGCTTGAATTTCCTAATGCTGCGGCGTTCCTTCATTGCTTTCAAGACTTCATTCATTTTTAGCCTCCTGTCTCAACACAGATACCTACAACTAAATTATAGCGCCCTTTAGCCCTTAACGCTAGTATTCCCGTGGCATTTATCGAGCCGATGTTCCCACTGTGGAAGGGAGCAATTTGTGGTATACTTGAATCAAGTAAAAGGAGGTATGTATCATGGGTGTCTATTTGAATCCGGGAAGCGACAAATTTCAGATGGCTCGGCGCTCTGAGATTTATGTAGACAAAAGTCTTATGATTGCTTATTTGAATCGCGTCATACGAACGGAGGATCGCTTTGTCTGCGTCAGCCGTCCAAGACGCTTCGGTAAATCTATGGCTGCCAACATGATTTCCGCTTACTATGACAGAACCTCTGCCGCGGAACTGTTCCGTGGAATGCAGATTGAACAAGAGGCAAGCTTTAATGAGCATTATGGGCATTATGACGTTATTCAGATAAATATGCAGGACTTTTTGAGTCAGGCACAGGACATGAATGCCCTGCTGCAGCTTTTGACAAGACGTATTTTGCATGAGTTACTCAATACCTATCCGGATAATTCGTATTTT
>CADBNM010000068.1 GCA_902796055.1 Oscillospiraceae bacterium | reverse complement strand
GACTGATTGAACTCTTCAATCAATTCGTCTGCGGCTTTATGAACGGACTCTAAATCGGTATCGCTGATATATGCGACTACGGTATATTCATCGTACCTTTTACCGTCGTCGCCAAGCCAGCCGCCGTGCGCTTCTTGGATAGTGAAGCCGCCGAAATGCTTGATAAGAATTTTATCAACTCTATCCTTAGCCTCTTCGGGCGAACAAACGGGCTTGTTTGTATCCTTGTCGTTCGTACCAATGTACATTACATACTGCACATCCTTCTTTTCTTCCTTAGTTGCCGTTTTTGCAAAGAACACACTTACAACAGAAATGCAAATTGCAACAACCGCAAGAATAGCAACTACTACTCCGAATTTTTTAGACATAATTTTTCCTCCTTGGATATTTATATTTTAATATTTTCTATAGTATTTGCAACGATTTCTTCAGCATCAAATCCCACTACATCAAGCATTTGGGCTTTAATGAGCGTGGTTTTTGGTATGCCGAAACAGTTCTCGGCGAGATCTTTTATATAGCCGAAGGAATAATCGGGAACATATGCCCCGCCCGCAGTGGTTACATAGATAATTTCGCTTGCCTTACACAGTCCGTGCGGCGTACCGTCCGCCTCATATTCGGAAACGATGCCCACGGCATAGATATTCTCTATATAAAGTTTCAGCAGCGCAGGAAAGGACAAATCCCAAAACGGCGCCGCTATAACGATTTTATCAGCCGCCGCAAACTGCTTGGCATAATTAAACATATCGTCCGAATAATCGCCACGCGCTATAAGCCCCGTGCGCTTATTCAATTTTTCTTCGCTAAGCGGTTTCAAATTTTCCCGGGGCAAATAAACCTCGGTATATTCCCCGCCGAGTTTTTCAAGTACCGCTCTTGCAATTTTATCCGTTCTTGAGGCTTCTCTGACACAAGCATTAATATATAAAATCATTTTTATCACCTTTTAAATTATACCACCGATAAGAGCAAATGTAAATCCGATAAAGTCCGAAAGTTGAAAAAAAAGAAGAAATATTATATAATTAAATATTATATGCTTTTTGGAGACTAATTATGTTTGACGCTAACAAGGTTAAAAACGATTGTATTTTATGGATTAGAGAGTTTTTTGAAAACAACGGCAAGGACTGCAACGCCATTGTCGGCATATCAGGCGGCAAGGACAGTTCCATTGTTGCAGCTTTATGCGCGGAGGCTCTCGGTAAGAACAGAGTTATAGGCGTTTTAATGCCCAACGGCGAGCAAAGCGATATTGATATGGCAAAGCTGCTCGTTAGCCACCTCGGAATAAAAAGCTACACTGTGAATATTCACGACGCGGTAGAAGGAATAAAGAGCAACCTGCCCTTTGAGTTATCCACTCAAAGCGCAGTGAATTTGCCGCCGAGAATCAGAATGAGCGTGCTTTACGCTGTTTCGCAAAGCCACAACGGCAGAGTTGCAAACACCTGCAACTTATCCGAGGACTGGGTGGGATATTCGACAAGATACGGTGACTCCGTAGGCGATTTCAGTCCCTGCTCGGGCATAACGGTTACGGAGATGAAGCAAATCGGCGCGCTGCTCGGACTTCCCGAGGTGCTTATAAACAAAGCGCCCTCCGACGGACTTACGGGCAAGACCGACGAGGATAATTTAGGCTTTACCTATGCCGAGCTTGACGAATATATTAGAACGGGAAATATTAAAAATCCCGTAAGCAAGGAGCGCATTGACCGCCTGCACAGAATTAATCAGTTTAAATTGGAGCTTATGCCTGCATTTGCTCCCGAGATAGAATACTGAGAGGTAGAAAAATGAAATTTGAACCTATTGTTGTTTCGCTTTTAGACACCGATTTATATAAATTTAATATGGATCAGGTTATTTTCCACAAGCACACCGACTTGAACGGCGAATATTACTTCAAATGCCGTGACAAGGAGATAACCTTTACACCTGAAATGGCGGAAGAAATAAATGCTCAGATAGACCATTTGTGCACTCTGCGTTTCACCAAGCAGGAATTGGACTATTTAAGAAGCATACGCTTTATAAAAAACGACTATGTTGAATTTCTGCGTCTTTGGAGACCGATAAGAGAGTATGTAAATGTTACTCTTGACGAAAAGGGACAGCTTGAAATAGTGGTTAAGGGTCCGCTTTTTTCCGCTATGCAGTTTGAAATATTCCTGCTTGAAATAGTAAACGAGGTATATTTCAGAACAAAATATGACTACGAGGCACTCAGAAAAAGCGCAGAAGAAAGGCTTGAAGAAAAAATAAAAGCCTTCAATACGGGCACTTACACCTTCAAATATGCCGAATTCGGCTGCCGCAGAAGGCTCTCGAGAGAGTGGCAGGACGAGGTGGTAAGGCGGCTTTCAAAGGAAACAGACTGCTGCATAGGCACTTCAAATGTTTACCTTGCGATGAAATATAACCTTACTCCCATAGGCACATATGCGCACGAATTTGCGCAGATGTATCAGGGTATTGACTCCATCCCCCTTGCCTACACCAATCACTATGCCATGCAGGACTGGTACAACGAATACAAGGGCGATAACGGTACCGCCCTGACAGATACAATCACAACAGATTTGTTCCTGCTCGACTTTGACCGCTCTATGGTAAACAACTACACGGGCGTGCGCCACGACAGCGGAGACCCGTTTGAGTGGGGCGACAAAATTATTGCGCATTACAAAAAATACGGCGTTGACCCGAAAACGAAGTTACTTTTATTCAGCGACAGCCTTGATTTTGACAAGGCACAGAAAATCTACGAATATTTTAAGGACAAGGCAAAAGTTTCTTTCGGCATAGGTACATATTGTTCAAATGATACAAGCGAAAAAGCGCTTAACATCGTTATTAAACTGCAATATGTTAACGGCAGACCCGTTGCAAAACTTTCGGACACTCCGGGCAAAGCGATGTGCAAGGATGAATATTACCTTAATTATCTCAGAGATTCGGTAGAATTCAGGTTGAAAAGAGAAGCATAAAAAATCGGATTGAGATAAAGCGAGATAAAATTTGCAAGCCTCTGCGCTGAGGCGTTAGGGATAAGACTTGCTAAGGATAATAAGGTTTTGCTTATCCTTTTTCGCAACTGCTTCAGCAAATATATTGACAGGAGATAGCCTGCCTGCTATATTTGCCTTGCATTTTCAAAAAATCATTAAGCAAAACTGTTCACACCTAAAACTCAATAGATTGCGTGCAATTATTCCTATTTTTTTGAAGGAATACTCTCTTATTTCAAGAAAAAATCGGGATAAGTGTGCGTTAGATATTGAGTTTTAGGCTTGTTAGCTTTAACAATTCTTATCCCCTATACTCCAAGCAGAGGCTGGCAAAAGTGCAAAAATGCTGAAACTTCACAGTTTCAGCATTTTACTTTATTCATAATTAAACACTTTTTATGCTCTATAATATTTCATAACTTAAAACCCGTTTATGTTTTTTTAGTATTTATTAGTCTGCACGGTTTTATCCGCTTTATCCGCAATCCGTGGGCGATTGCTCACGGATTATCTTTATGCGAGTATGGGTTTTTGTTTTCTTTCTCGGGCTGTTTTGCGGTTTCGTTTGCACCCCATCTTCCGAAGTTTATCAGCGTAAATCTGATTACGCCCACTAATAGCCACGCGATAAGCGTTGCCCAAAACCACCATATATTAAGCCCGATTGTAAAGTGCAAAATCAGCGTTGCCCACATAGGTATGGAACACAGCCAGCTGCTGACACGAAAAAACAGGAAAATAAATAAATATAATAGAATGCTTAAAAAACCGTCCGACTTTTTCATAATTCACCTCTTACCGACATTTTATATTATTATTATGCAAGAGTCAATTATCAAATCATTGACAAATTAATTAACTGCCTCTATAATTAAAATATATTACTTTTAAGGAGAACGCTATGAAAGAAAAATTTACCGCTTTTACCGAAAAACATTATAAACTTTGGGAATTTATTAAATTTGTCTTCACTGCTTGCAGTACAACTGTGCTGTATTATATCATTTTCTGGGTAATGGATGCGGCTTTGGAAAAACCGCTCGCAGGCGTAGAAGTTCACAGTGCAATTTTGCATTTCTTGGGAATTGATTCTAATTTAGGTCTTGCTATTGCTTACCTTAGCGCTTCATTCTTAAGTTATGTTGCTTCTTACATTATGAACAGAAAAGTTACTTTCAAATCAAATTCCAATATCTTGCTCTCCACAATTCTTTTTGCGCTTATGGTTGTTGTTACCACCGCATTTACTTCTTGGTTCGGCACCTTTGCAACAGAGTGGGCAAGCGCAAAGGGCGGATTCTTGGCAAGCGGATTTGTTAAGAGCATTGTTATCCCGACTATCGCTATGCTTATCCCCTTTGTTTGGACCTTCCCCTTCCAGAAATATGTTATTTACAGAAATAAGCCGACCGACGATAACAATCCCGAAGAGGATTACGACGAGGACGAGGAAGACTAAAAATAAACATTTTTTAAAGCGAGTGCGTCAAGCACTTGCTTTTTTCTTTGACTATTATTAATAGCAATGCTATAATATAATTAATACACGATCGCATTAAAAAATGTTCCGTGTAGCAAAAACCAACTACGGAGGTATTTTTATGTTCAAGAAATCATTAGCTGCTTTTTTGGCTGTTGTAATGGTATTATCTATAATGCCGTTTAGCATATTTACAAACGCCGAAAAGGCTCAGACTAACGACGGCGACGCTGTTGCGCAAATCGCCGAACAGCTGCAAGACAAATCAAACGACCCGTTTGACTACACAAGCGAGGAGCTTGCCGAGGAGGCGGAGCAGGTGGATTATCCTGCAAGCTTTGACCTCAGAAGCGTTGATACAAACGGCGACGGCGTCGGCGATAAAAGTTATGTAACGCCCGTTAAATTCCAAAACCCGTTCGGCACCTGCTGGGGCTTTGCGGCTATCGCGGCAGCGGAAACGAGCATACTCGGCAGCGGAATTGCGGATGAAAACTATTACGACGCCGATACTTTGGACCTTTCGGAAAAGCACCTCGTTTATTTTTCGGGTAATGCAATCGACGACCCGAACAACTCGCAAAACGGCGAGGGCACTCATGCTTTCCCGGGCGTTACGCTTCAAGACCAGCTTAACGGCGGCGGCGTTCCTTTCTACGCTACGAGCCTGTTCGCATCAGGCGTAGGTCCCGTTATTGAAGCTACCCACTCCGATTTTATGTATAAAGGCAAGAATAATTCCATCGAATTCACAACAAAAATGGTTGACGGCGTAAGAAAAGCCGTTCCTTACTGCTATGACGATGAGGACGACTGGTCGCTGCCCGAAGAATACCGATTCCAAAAAGGCTTTGTTCTTAAGGAATCCTTTATGCTTCCCAGCCCCGCTCAGGTTGACGCAGAAACAAACGAATACACATACAATCCCGCAGGCACGCAGGCTATCAAGGATATGCTTATGCAAAAACGCGCCGTGCAGATAGGCTTCACTGCGGATACTTCTCTTCCCAATCAGGAAAGCGAAGGAAAATATATAAGCAGAAATTGGGCGCACTATACATATACTCCCGAAGATGGCGCAAACCATGCTGTTGCAATAGTAGGCTGGGATGACAATTATTCCAAAGAAAACTTTGTTGAAGGACACAATCCCCCTGCCGACGGCGCTTGGCTTGTTAAAAACAGTTGGGGCTCGGAAGAATGCGTCTTCCCCGACAGAGGTCCCGGCTGGGGCATTGAAAATGAAAAAGGCGAGCACACCGGCTATTTCTGGCTCTCATATTATGACCAGTCAATCTCTATGCCCGAGGCATTGGATTTTGACAAGAATAATGTTGACAGCTCTTTAGATGATAACTATATTATTGATTCTTACGATTATATGCCTGTAAGCGATATTACGAGCGCATCGATGGAAGATGAAATAAAAATGGCTAATGTTTTCAAAGCGAACTGCTCGGAACAACTCGAACAAGTATCTTGTGAAACCACTTCCCCCGGCACAAAGGTAATAAACGAAATTTATCTTCTTGCAGACGGCTTTAAAAACCCGACTGACGGCATACTCGTTGCTACTACCGAAAACACATTTGAATACGGCGGCTACCACAAGGTTAATCTTGAAACACCCGTTATAATTCAAAAGGACCAGTCCTATTCAATAGTACAAAAACATATTACGCCTGACGGTGAATATGCGATTAATATGCCTACATCCTACAGCAAAACGCTTGCTCAAATAATGGAAATGCCCACATGGACGGAAGGCGTTATTAATAAAAACGAAAGTTTTGTTTTGCTT
>CADBNM010000067.1 GCA_902796055.1 Oscillospiraceae bacterium | reverse complement strand
CGTAGGTTCGAGTCCTACTCCCGCTACCACAAAAAAGAACACTTTCGAGTGTTCTTTTTTTTAACGAACCTACGACCGACGGGTTTCCGGAGCATAACAGTCGAGCGCTGCCTGCGGCAGATGAAGCGAGACTTTTATGGCGCAGCGGTCAAAATTTGTCGGCGCTCCAAGCCAAAACAAATTTTGGGCACCGCAAGAGTGCAAGCAAATGCTTGCATTTGTGCGAATAGGTTCGAGTCCTACTCCCGCTACCACAAAAAAGAACACTTTCGAGTGTTCTTTTTTTTAACGAACCTACGACATTGTGCCCTGTCTCACTTAAAACTTTACAAGCATTACTTTAAGATTTGCGCTTAACTGTGTCTTTCTCCTCGCCAGGCGTCAGCCTGCCTTCGTCCTCATCCGTGTTAAGCACTAATCTTTTTGTAATCAGATGTAAATTTCCAAATGAGACAGAGCACTTGGTTTCCGGAGCATAACAGTCGAGCGCTTCAGAAAAAAATACAAATATTTTCTTAATAAGAAATAAATATATTTTTTTATTGACTTAATAATAAATATATTATAAAATATTATAGTCTATGGGAGTAATTATGAAGAGAATAGTATTAACCGTTACTGTAGTTATATTTACACTTATTTTTGCAATAAGTGCATATTCTCATGATTTTACTTCGAATGATTTTTGGCAAAATGCTTCTCAGTGGTATTCTATAAATGCTTCAGCTTCAAGCAGGATTGATAGCGCACAGTTTCGTTATATGTATTATGATTACACTGATTCAACCGATACCTGCTTTGGTTTAAACCTTTTAATTAATGATAACACGAAGCTCAATCAGTCTTCTCTTGATTGCACCGGTTTCGATATAACATTCTACAATTCTTCCGGTGAAAGTCTTGATTATTTTCGTGTTTTTGCAAATGAGGGAGAAAAACAGCAAAAAGGAAAAAACGGTTTTTTCAATGCTGCAAGTGAAGCTATTAATGCGTATAAAGGCTCTGTTTTCAGATTTTATTCCGAATATCACAGCTTAAGCAAATTTGCCCAAAGCGATACTATTTATGTAAAAGTTCAGATATTTGATTCCGAATCTTTAGCTCTTTTATCTGCTGGAAATGAATTGAGTATAACTGTACCGAGACTTTCTGTTGAACCGTCAACAGCCAAAAAACCCTCAAAATCACAAAAATCTTCAAAGGCGAAGAAGAACAGTAAAACAAAAAAATCCGCTAAGCAAAAGGCAGGAGCAAAATCCGATAAGAATAAAAAGAAAAGATATTATTATGCTTCGACAACAGCTTCAAAGTATAATGCGGGTTACGGTTCTAAATCAAAGAGCTATTACAGTTCGGGCAAAAACAGTAAAAGCAAAGTGTCAACAACTAAACCCGAAAATAACAAAATTGAAGATGAAACAGAAGTATACAGTAAGGCAGACATTGTTGAATTAGAAGAGAACGAGCCTGCAATGAATAACAAGCAGGTAATTGCTATATCAGTTATTTCTGCATTGGTCGGCTGTGTAATAGCTGTAATAATCTTACTTATAATCAAGAAATATAAGCATAATTCATCGGTTGATGATAATAAAAGTAAAGGCGGTTAATTATGGACGAGAATAAAAAAGAACTCAACGAGCAAATCGAAGAGCAAAACGAATTGGAACAGAACGAGAAAACGGATGAAACCGTTTCTGATGTTGCAGAAGAAAAAGACAGCGGATTTGAGATTGAGTCCGTTGAAAGCGAGGATGCTCTTGAAGCTTTGACTTCCAATAATGAACTCGACAATTATAAGTCCGATTCTGAGGAAATTGACTTAGAAGAGGATATTCAGCTGGCAAAATACTGTGCCGATTGCGATACCTGCGCTACTCGGGTGTACTTTGAGCTTGATGACCTCGATGAAGACGGCAATCTGCTTTGTCCGAATTGTGAAGAAATTATTGAAATTGACAATGAGGCAATCGATTACTACTTGGTGAAAAAGGAAGAGGAATCTCCAAGTGACTCCAAGTATGTTGTCGATTGTCCTTCGTGTGAAGCAGTTGTTCACTTCACAAATGACGATATTGACGATGAAGAAGACATTATTTGTCCTCAGTGTTCTGAAAAAATACACATTGACACTGAGGTGCTTGACGCTTATAAAGAAAAAGATATTGAAAAGTCTTTAAAGAGGAAAGCGAAATTAAAGAAAATTCTTGCAGTTGTATGCGGCGTTCTGCTCGGTCTGGCTGTTGCACTTGCCGTTATTTGGTTTGTTGGTAATAAACAGGTCGTTAAGGTTGACGGTACGCCTGTGTCTATGGATATTTATAAGTGTGTATACTATTGTGAGAATGCAATTAATTACACGGGCTCTGGTCTCGATTTGAGTAAGCCCGCCTCAAAGCAGCCTTATGAGAACGGCGATGAATATGAGACTTGGGATGACGCTTTGAAAGATTCAACCAACTCTGCACTTAAAATCTACTATTCTATTTATAACGCAGGTCAAAAAGAAGGCTTCAAGATGTCGAAGGAAGATAAGAAAAAGATTGATGAGACAATCGATAGCATTAAATCTTATGCAAACGAATCTAACCAAACCTTTGAAGATTATATGAAGTCTAATTACGGCATTTCCATTACCGAAAAGAGATTCAGACCTTATCTTGAACTGAGCGCTTATGTTAATGCATACTATAAGCACTGCATGGCAAAAGGTATTACCGATAAGGATTTGGAAAAGATTTACAAAGATAATCCCGACAATTTTGATGTTGTTTCATTCAGATATTTTTATGTACCAATCAGTGATAAAATAAACAAAAAAGAGGCTCTCAAGAGAGTTAAAGCGGTTGCCGCCGCAAAGGATGAAAAGCAATTCCATAAGTTAGCCAAGAAATATGCTACAGAAGATGTTGCTAAAACTTATACCGATGATAAGGCTACGCTTGTTGAAGATATGGCTTGTTCTAATATTGTAGACAGACCTGTAAGCAAATTCCTGACGGATAAGAATTCTAAAAAAGGCACTTCATCTTACGGCGTCAGCTCCGATTCAACTTATGCTGAAGCTGCGATGCTTGTTACACCTCGCCATAAAGACGAATCTCTTATTAAGGAGCAGGCAATTACGGAAGCTGCTACTAAAAAGGGTGAAAAATTCATCAGTGACATTTCCGATAAAGCCCAGGTCAAGTCAGGCCTCGGTATGTTAATCAGGAATATTGTTTTTTAACACTGATTTGTTAATTATTTGTATTCATTTATAAAGTTAAAATTCTGAAAGGTGGAATTATATAATGGCAAAAGAAAAAATGACAGAAGCCGAAAAGTACAGGCTGGAAAGAAAAAAGCGTATTGAAAAAGAGAAAAAGAAAAAGAACTCTTATATCAATCGTAATCGCCAAAAGGTAGAAAAGGCAGAAAAAGTTGTCGGAATAGTTGTTGCCTGCGCTATTGTATTGGCAATAGTTTTTGGACTGCTTGACTTTTTCGGCGTTTTCAACAGAGCAATAACTGCCGTTAAAATAGACGGTGAAAAGAGTGTTAGCGTAGCGGTTATGAACTGCGCTATGGCTGATATGAGAAACCGCGTTTATAATGCTTCTCAGGAATATGAGCAAAGCTACGGCAACGGCTATTACACCAGTGATACGAAACTTACCGATTCCTGTGCTTATGATTCTGAAAAGACTTGGGGCGAATACTTTGAAGAGGAAGCTGTGAATTATGTTAAGCAGGTTTACACTTATAAGGACGCAAAGAACAATACTTTGACAGAAGAACAGCAAAAAGATATTAATGAAGCATTTGATACTTTGGCTGAGAATGCAACTAAAGATGAGAAGAATACTTATTCTCTTAATGCTTATATTAAACTTGTTTACGGTAAGGGTGTAAACAAAAAAGTATTGCGCACCTGGCTTGAGGATGTTCACAAAGCCGAGAACGCTCAAAAAGCTTTGCAAAAGAACTATACTGATGGTATTAAACAAGAGGATATTAATAAATATTATAAAGAGCACAAGGCGAAGTATAATATTGCTAAGGTTCTTTCTTATTCCGTACCTGTTGATACCTCTGCTAATGCTAAAAAATTAGAAGCAAGCGGACTTTCAAAGAAGCAGATTGACAAGATTATTAAGGGCGATGTTGCAAAAGCAAAAGCTGCCGCTGATGATCTTGTAAAGCAAATTAAGGAAAATCCCGATGATTTCGTTAAGGTTATTAACAATTACGAAAAAAATGTTAAACAGAACAATAACGCAATCAATGAGGATTCAATTAAACTCAGCGGCGTTATTGACACTGCGATGACATCTATTTCCGAAAACGGCAGAAAATGGATTGCAAGCGGTGCGCCCGCTGATAGCGTTAAAGCTATCTACAACGCAGACTACAAAGGCAAAACCTTCTCATTTGATATTATTAAAATAATTGATCCTGCGAAGGAATATTCAACAGTAAATGTTCGCCACATTCTTATTCAACCCGAAACTAAAAATGATAAAGCGTCTGCTGCGGAAGCCGGAGAGACTGCAAAAACTCTTTATGAGCAGTGGAAAAAGAACCCGACAGAAGATTATTTTTCAGAGCTTGCCGAAAAGAATTCCAAGGATACTGGTTCTACCTCAAACGGCGGCTTGTATGAAGATGTTTATCCGGGTCAAATGGTTAAGCAGTTTGACAAATGGTGCTTTGATAATTCACGCAAGAAGGGCGATTCCGGTATAGTTAAGACCGATCACGGCTATCATATTATGTATTTCGTAAGCAATAACGGCGTTTATTGGAAAAAACAGGTTCCAGTTGATATGGCAAGCGATTTCTCCCAGGAGAATATTTCTGATAAGCTTGAGAAGCTTAAGGCTGAAAAGGTTTCTTTCGGATGGAAGAAAATCCAGTTGGTTCAGGAGTTTAAGAAAGCTCAAAAAGAAACTACCACTGCCGCTCAGACTACTGCTGCAACTACAGCTGCAAAATAATGTAATTAAGCAGTCGGAACGAGGTTCCGACTGCTTTTTAGGAGAAATTATGAGAATAGGACAAGGTTATGATGTTCATCGCTTAGTCGAAGGAAGAAAACTGATAATCGGCGGCGTTGAAATTAAATACGATAAGGGACTTTTGGGACACTCGGATGCCGATGTTCTTCTTCACGCTATAGCTGATTCTATTTTAGGCGCAGCAGCTCTCGGTGATATTGGTAAACATTTTCCCGATACAGACCCGAGTTACAAAAATGCAGATAGTTTAATGCTGTTAAAAGAATGTGTGTCTCTTGCAAAAAATAAAGGCTTTGAAATTGAAAATATTGATGCCACAATTATTGCTCAAGCGCCTAAAATGAGCCCCTATATTTTAGAGATGAGAGAAAATATTGCTGCTGCTTGCTCAATAGCCGTCGATTTGGTAAATGTGAAAGCTACTACCGAAGAAAAGCTCGGCTTTACCGGTTCCGGAGAGGGTATTAGTGCAAGTGCGGTTTGTTTGTTAAAATAAATAGTAAATTGTTATTGACAAACACATATTATAGCGTTATTATTTATATACAATTTTATATCCGTTAGGTAAGGTAAGTACAGGGATACTTTTTTAGGGTTACTGCCGCGAAAGTGTGGAGACACGCTTAGTTGGTCAGCAGGTTATGTCGAAACCAAGGCATAACTTAATGTAACTTCATCGCCCTGTAATGCTAAAGCTCACACGGTGGCAATGATTGATAAGACCTTTTGTCGCTATGAGCGAAAAAGGTTTTTTTTGCGGAAGGAGGAGCCAAATGTTTGATGAATTGATTGAAATGCTTGAGCAAAAAAACTACACAGAGCTAAAAAAACAACTATCAAAGATGGAACCTGCCGATATTGTAATATTCTTTGAAATACTTGACAGGGAAGACGCTGTCAGGGTTTTTAGGATATTGCCGAAGGAGCTTGCTGCAGATTCTTTTGCAATTATGGATCATGATATGCAGGAGGACTTGATTGAGTCCTTTTCAGCGAGCGAGCTTCAGGAAATCTTAGATGAAATGTATCTTGACGATACCGTCGATGTTATCGAAGAAATGCCCGCAAGCATTGTAAAAAGAATTATATCTCATCTTGACGCTGATACAAGAAAAATAGTCAATAAGATGCTGCGTTATCCCGAGGATAGTGCCGGCAGCATTATGACTACCGAATATGTAACTTTAAAGCCTTTCTTTTCGGTTGAGGACGCTTTAATGCGCATAAGAAGAACAGGACTTGATAAGGAGACGATTTATACCTGTTATGTAACAAACGCAACTAATGTGCTTATTGGCGTTGTAACCGTAAAAGACATCCTGCTTTCAAATGATGATGCTTTAATCGGCGATATTATGGATAAAGATTTAATATATGTTGAAACCGAAGAGGATCAGGAAAAGGTTGCAAAGATGTTTGATAAATATGATTTCCTTGCAATACCCGTTGTCGACAGAGAAAGAAGACTTGTAGGTATTATCACTGTCGATGACGCTATGGATGTCATTCAGGAAGAAAATACCGAGGACTTTGAAAAAATGGCAGCAATGCTCCCTTCGGAGGACAGTTACTTTAAAACATCCATTTTTAAGCATGCAAGAAACAGAATACTATGGTTGATTATTCTTATGATATCGGGCACTTTTACGGGTATGATTATAGAAAAATATGAAAACGCTTTTCAACTTTTCCCTTTGCTCGTTTCTTTTGTGCCAATGCTTATGGATACAGGCGGTAACAGCGGTTCGCAGACGAGTACGCTTATGATTCGAGGTATTGCGCTCGATTTTATTAAGCCGAAGGATATTTTTAAGGTTTGGTTAAGGGAAATCAGAATTGCTATGTTGGTCGGATTTACTCTTGCAGCTGTCAACACTGTCAGAATGTTTATTCTCTATTATTCTTCTCATCCGGTAGGCGAAATTGTGAAGTACGCACTTCTTTTGGGAATAACAATTTTCTTAGTTGTTTGCTTTGCAAAAACGCTTGGTTGCTCTTTGCCGCTTTTGGCAAAAGCATGCAAGTTAGACCCGGCTTTAATGGCTTCTCCGCTTATTACAACAATAACGGATGCTGCAACGGTTTTAATTTATTTTTCACTTGCAGTTAAAATACTCAACATTCCTATGTAGCAATATTCTAACAAGCAGTCTTATTTTTATTAAGATTGCTTGTTTTTTTCAATGTTTTTTGAATGCTTTTGTTGACTTTATATAATATATTTATTATAATTAAATTAAAGTATTCTCAGGAGGTATATTTATGTCATACGATATTGCCATAATTGGTGCGGGCGTTGTCGGCTCGCTCATTGCTCGAAAGCTGAGCAAATATGACATTAAAATCGCTTTAATAGAAAAATGCAATGATGTTGCAATGGGAACTTCAAAAGCAAACAGTGCGATTGTTCACGCAGGCTTTGACGCTCTTCCGGGTACATTAAAAGCCGATCTTAATGTTAAGGGTACTAAACTTATGGGCTATCTTTGTGAAGAGCTTGGCGTTCCCTTTAAAAATATCGGCTCGCTTGTTATTGCTTTTAATGAGGAGGAAATGGAAACTCTCACATCTCTTTTAAAGAGAGGCGAGGAAAATAATGTTCCCGGTCTCAAAATAATCGGTCAGGACAGACTTCACGAAATGGAGCCGAATATCAGTAAAAGGGCGCTTGGCGCACTTTGGGCAAAAACAGCTTCCATCGTTTGCCCTTACGAGCTTACTTTAGCGGCAGCCGAATGTGCAGTTATTAACGGTTGTGAATTATACAGAAATTTTGAAGTATCTCAAATTGATTTTGATAATGAGCAATTTACCGTTAAAGCAAAAACAGGCGAAGAGATTAACGCTAAATATGTTATCAATGCTGCAGGCATTTATTCTGATTTTATAGCTTCTCTTATCGGTGATGAGAGCATTGAGCTCGTTGCACGAAAAGGTGAATATTTGCTTATGGATAAAAACCTCGGCGGCGTTGTGAACCATGTTATTTTCCAATGTCCGACTAAAATGGGTAAGGGCGTTTTGGTTACTCCTACGGTTGACGGCAATATATTGACCGGCCCCTCCGCCAAGGATATTGAGGGCAAGGATGATATCTCGACTACTTCGGATGAACTTAATATGGTTAGAACCTATACAAGTTATTCTATACCAAATGTCAAGCTCAATTCGGTTATTACCTCATTTGCGGGCATACGCGCTCATTCAACTAAGAATGACTTTATTATTGAGCCTTCAAAAGTAAATCCGCATTTTATAAATGTTGCGGGTATCGAGTCACCGGGTCTTTCGGCAGCTCCTGCGATTGCTGAATATGTTGAGGAAATAATGCTTGATACTATGGGTAAATTACCTAAGAAAGTTAAATGGCAGAGAACTCGACCCGAGCCTGTCAGATTCAGGGAGCTTTCAACGGTTGAGCGCAGGGAACTCATTGAAAAGAATCCGGCTTACGGTCAAATAGTTTGCCGTTGTGAAACCGTCACAGAGGGTGAGATTATCGATGCTTGTCACAGCACTATTCCCGCTCTTGATTTGGATGGAATTAAGAGAAGAACACGCGCAGGAATGGGCAGATGTCAAAGCGGCTTCTGCGGACCCAAGGTTGCAGAGATTATCTCAAGAGAATTAAAAGAAGATTTGCTTGATGTCACTAAATTCGGCAGAAAATCAAATGTTGTTGTAGGAAAGACAAAGTGAGGTGAGGATTTATGTTAAAATATGATTTAGTTGTAGTAGGCGGCGGTCCCGCAGGTATGGCGGCTGCTCTTAAAGCAAAAGAATGTGGAGTTGAAAAAATCCTCATTTGCGAAAGGGATGAAACCTTAGGCGGTATATTGGAACAGTGTATACACACAGGCTTCGGACTTCATTATTTTGGTGAGGAATTATCCGGTCCCGAATATGCAGCAAGGTTTATTGAACAAATTGAACAAACCGATATTGATGTTAAAGTCAATACAATGGTTCTTGATATAACAACTAATAACGATGTTATAGCTATTAATAAAGATGATGGCTTAATGGAAATATCCTCAACCGCTATTGTGCTTGCAATGGGATGCCGTGAAAGACCGAGAGGTGCGATTTCTATTCCCGGAACCCGTCCTGCAGGCGTTATGACCGCGGGTACTGCTCAAAGATATGCTAATATTCAAGGCTATCTTGCAGGTAAAGAGGTTGTTATTCTCGGCTCGGGCGACATCGGTCTTATTATGGCGAGAAGAATGACTCTTGAGGGCGCAAAGGTTAAAATGGTTTGCGAGCTTATGCCTTATTCGGGCGGTCTTACAAGAAATATTGTCCAGTGTCTTGAGGACTTTGATATTCCGCTTAAATTAAGCCACACCGTAACTCAAATTCACGGTGACGACAGGGTAGAGGGCGTCACTATTTCTAAGGTTGATTCCAATCTTAAGCCTATACCGGGTACTGAAGAGTATGTACCGTGCGATACATTAATGCTTTCCGTTGGTTTGCTTCCCGAAAACGAGCTTTCGCGTTCTGTAGGTATTTATCTTGACAGAATTACCGGCGGTGCGATAGTTGATCAGTACAGAGAAACTAATCACGAGGGTGTATTTGCTTGTGGAAATGTACTCCATGTTCACGACCTTGTTGACTTTGTAACTCAGGAAAGCCAAATTGCAGGCGAAGGTGCAGCAAATTATATTAAAGGTAAAAAAGCGTTCAGTGACTATAGAATTCACACAAAGGGCGTTAACGGCGTAAGATATGTTGTTCCGCAGAGAATTTGCATTGATGACAGCGACCAGCCTGTAAAGCTTTATTTCAGAGTCGGTCAGGTATTTACAAATGCAACTGTTAAAGTTACAAGGAACGGTAATGTGATTTATGCTAAGAAAAAGCGTAAGTTAGCACCCGGCGAAATGGAAAACATCATAATCAAGCCTGAAGATTTACAGGAATTTTCAGAAGGCGACTATTTATATATTGAAGTGGAGGGTTAAAAATGGAAGTTAGAGAATTGACTTGTGTTGCGTGTCCTATGGGATGTCAAATGACCGCTTCGATAGATAATGGCGTTGTTGTCTCAGTTACGGGTAATACCTGTCCGAGAGGCAAAAAATACGCTGAAACCGAGTGTACTCATCCTGTAAGACCGCTTACAACTACTGTGAAGGTTAACGGCGGCAAGCATCCGGTTGTACCGGTTAAATCCGCAGCGCCGGTTCCGAAAGAAAAAATGTTTGAATGTATGGATGTCCTTAATAACATCACTGTTGACGCTCCTATCAAAATCGGCGATGTAATAGTTGATGATATTTGCGGCACCGGAATTCAAATTGTGGCAACAAATATCGATTGATTTTAATGCTATGAATATTAAAAGAATTGCAGCAATTACTTTATGCATTATCCTTATGCTCAGCATAGGGATAATGCCTTTTTGTCATAGTATGGCTGAAGACGAAGATGTCAGCGCTACAATTCTTTTCACAAATGACCTGCGAGGGTATACGGAAGATTTAACTTATGTTGCGTCATATAAAGAACAGACAGAGAATTCGGTTTTGATTAATTGCGGTAATTTTTCTAAAGGCGCAGCTCAGGCATCGCTTTCGAATTCAAAAATATCTTTGAAGCTGATGGACGCAGCAGGCTATGATGTTATAAGCCTTGGCAATGATGATTTTTCTTATGGTAACAGAGCCATGAGAAGATATGCAAACTATACTTCTGCATTTTTTCTTTCAGGAAATGTCAGCTATAATAATGCAGAAATTTTTAATCAGAACACTATAATAACCGCAGGAGATTTAAAAATCGGGCTTTTTTCACTCATTGATAAAAAAGCAGCCGATTATTTGCCTACAGCCAGAGCAGACGGCTACGATTTTAGTGATGAAATACAATTCGCGACAGAACAAGTTGATTTCTTAAAGGCAAAGTGCGATAAAGTAGTATGCCTTAGCAGTTCATCTTATAGCGAAAAAGGTATCACACCGCAAAAGATTGCCGAGAGTGTTGATGGCATTGATGTTATCATCTGTTCTAATTTAACTCAGCCTGTCAATATGACGGAAGGAAAAACTAAAATCATTTCTGTTAAAGAAAGACTCGAAGAGCTCGGAAAAATAGATTTTTTGGAGGACGGTACTCTTAGATTTTCCGCGTTGCCTAAAATAAATCCGACTGATAAGCAATCTATTAAATCTACTTTTAGAGAATATGGCGAGAGTCTTGTTTTCAGCTCTTCTTACGAGCAGGAGATGGAACAGTTTTCCGAGACTGTTTCCGATACCATTGCTTTAAATAAAACCACGATTTACGGATTAAATTCAAAAGAAAAAATTTCACTTCTCGAAGAAACGCCGCTTGGCGATGTTTTTGCAGACGCTATGACTTTAGCCGGAGAAAAACTAAAGGCTATTAATTCTAAGTTTAAAAAAGACTATGTAGCGGCTGTAATTAACGGTACAGCAATCAAAAAGAATATTCCTTCGGGCACTATTACTATGCTTGATACTTATAATAGTGCCGATTTTGCCGAAAATTTATACTATTACAGAGTTAGCACAGACTTTTTGTTTAAGCTTATGGAAGAGAGCGTAAGCGAAATTAAATATGATTCAAAAACTGATTTTGTTTACAAGCCCTCTGATAAATTTTTGCAGATTTCCGGATTCAATGTGATTGTTAATCCTAAAAATAAAGCAGGTTCTCGCATTGAAAAAATGTTTATCAAAATAGATGATGAAAAGGAACTTGTACTTAAAAAAGGTGATAAAAAAACCTTCCTTCTTGCCGTAAACGAATTTCTTGCAGTTGGCAGGGAAGGATATGATGATTTTAAAAACATCAAACCCGCTTATATAGGCGATTTTCTGACTAACTATATTAAAACCGTTATTGCTTCTAATGTTTCTGAGGATTATTATATCTCTCCCGGCACAGACGGCAGAATAACATTTAAAAGAATTGCGCAGCTGCAGCCAAACGGCGATGCTTGGTTTACTTTAGACAATAAATACGAGACTAATGTGGCTGCCGATGTTTTGGTTGACGGTATTGAAAATATGGACTGCTCACAGGTCGATGAAAACGGTGAAGTACGCATTTCGGCAAACACCGGCGGACACGGTATAAGTGTTAACGGCTTGGATATGTATGTAAGCTCTGTCAGCGGCGTTGGCATAAAAAAAGGCACGCTTACTCCTATAGTTGATTACAAGCTCTATTATAAGGTCTTAGACGACGCATATGAAATAGACGAGGATAAGTATGAGCCTGAGGCCGTTGAGGGATTTTACGCCTATTTGAGCCGCGCCTATGTTCAAACTAAGCTTACTGAAGAGGGCGAGGTTGTAAAAGCCACTCAAGATATATACGATTTAAAGGATGCATTTATAGACGACCCGAATTCATTTATTGAAAAAGATGAAGAAGAGGAAGAGGTTGAAGAGGAATATAAATATCCTTCATTAAAAGACTTCGCTTATAACGGGAATTTTGATAGCAGTATTTTTGAAAATACACCAAAAACCTCAACTTCAGTAAAAACTTCGGCGCAAGTTAAGAAAAACACTCAACTTAAGAGTGTAAATAAGGAAAAAACCACCGCCACAGGTGATGAATTGTTTATTATAATGATTGTTGCGGCTATTGCCTTTGCTTTAGCTTTTACAATACTTTTGGCATATTCAATAAAAAAATATAAAAAAGAGGATTAATTATGGCAACGGACAAAGTAAAATTATCTACTAAGTGGGGATATGCTTTCGGCGGAATTGGCAAGGATATGTGCTATGCGCTGGTTGCAAATTATCTTATGTATTACTGCACTGAGAATTTAGGCATAAGCGCACTGTTTATGGGCATCTTATTCTTCTTTGCAAGACTCTGGGACGCTATTAACGACCCGATAATGGGTACTTTTGTCGATAATACACATGTTAAATTAGGTCGTTATCGTTTTTGGATGCTAATCGGTACGCTTGCAAATGTTGTTGCAGTTATTTTCCTGTTTAACCCGTATTTGGCAAGTCATGCGCCGCGCGTTTATATAGCCGTATTCTATGTTATTTGGGGCATGACATATACTATGGTCGATGTACCTTATTGGGCGTTCAACTCCAATGTTTCCGATGACAGAAAAGAGCGTGAAAGCGTTTCTACATTGGCGAGACTTTTAACAAGCCTCGGCGCGCTTTCAACACAGGTCTTAACCCTTACTGTTATAGGAAAATTGGGATATGACGCCGTTACCGGAAAGACTCATAATGAACGAGGATATTTCGTCTGGGCTATTATTGTTTCAGCAGTATTTGTTTTCACTATGCTGGTGGCTGTCGCAACGATTAAAGAAAGAAATCTTGACAGTGTTCAAAGAGAGCGAATTTCTTTTAAGGAAGCGTTCAATGTTCTGACAAAAAATGATCAGCTTGTTATAGCCGTTGTAGTATTTATTTTTATTAATATTGCGCAGAATTTGGCATTGGGAAGTGCTTTATATTATTTTAATTATGTTTGGGGCGATGAGAATTTATATTCGAAATTTGTTATTGTTCTCGGAGCGAGTATAGGTATAGGTCTGCTTAGCTTCCCGTTAATCAGTAAAGTGATGTATAAACGCTCAGGCAGAAAAGGACACTTGCTGCTTGCGCTGATTTCTCCAATCATCGGCTTTGTTATGATGTTTGTTTCAAATAATTTTATACTTAAGAATGCCCCCGATAATATCAGATTTTATGTATGTTGCGCAATAGGGCTTATATCGCTTATCGGCTTCGGCTCCGTTACAATTTTGCTTACCCTTATTATGAGCGATTGCGTTGATTACGGTGAATATAAATTCGGCAAACGCACAGAAAACATTGTTTTTTCCATGCAGACTTTTCTCGTTAAATTTGCAGGTGCGATTTCCTTTGTAATTATAGGAGTTTCAATGCATTTATCCGGTTACAAAGGGAGCATGTTCGATTCCGGTATTACCGCAATGGCTGTTGTACCGGGAAGCCTAAAAACCGCTTTGAATATCTTAATGTTCATACTTCCGCCGCTGTTTTTGGCACTCGGTTTACTAATCTTTGTGAGCAAGTATAAACTTGCAAATAAGGGTAAAATGGAAGAAATCAGGGCTGAGCTGATTAAGAGAAGAGAAGCCGCCGATGAAGTTTTAATTGAAGACTAATATAAAAGGAGTTGCGTAATGCAACTCCTTTTATATTATTTATTATTAAGTAGTTCCTTGTCTTTGGAATACGAGGCGTTTACGGCTGATATTACAGCTTTTTCAAATCCATCGCTTTCCAATGACTTAACGCCTTCAATAGTTGTTCCTCCGGGCGAGCAAACCATTTTAATTAGCTCTGCGGGTTCTTTTTTGGAATCCAATAACATTTTAGCACTTCCGATAACGGCATTTGCCGCACTCTCCAGAGCTAAATCTTTGTCGAGTCCGCATTTTTCAGCGCCTTCGCCAAGCGCTTTAATATACATAAAAGTAAAAGCGGGTGAGCAGCAACATGCAGCCGAAAAAGCAGAGAAGAATTCTTCCTCCAACTCATAAATTGTTCCAATGCTGTTAAATATAAATTCAGTTATTCGTTTATCGTCATTTGAACAGTTTTTATTATAGCAGACGGCGCTTGTGCTTTTTGCGACAGCTGCGTTTAAATTTGGCATTATACGGGCAATTTTTGCAGATTTATCAAGCAGGCTTTCAATTTTTTTAATATCGGTTCCTGCTGCTATTGAAATAAATAATTTACCGTTAATATCTGCCTTAATATTGCTTAACGCCTCTTGAAAATTTTGCGGTTTTATGCAGAGAATAATTACTGAGCAATTAGCAATAACAAGCTCGTTTGAACTCAATGCATTTATTCCTTTTTGTTTGCAATATTCGCTTAATTGCAATGTATTAATATCCGAAGCATATATTTTGTCCGGAGCAATTCCTTCGTTAATAATACCTTTTATTATTGCTTTTGCCATGTTTCCGCAACCGATAAAGCCAATTTTCATTTTCAACATCACCTTTCTTTTAGCATTATACTACTATTATTTTATTTTCGCAAATTTTTGTATTTTTCTCTTGTAGCTTTACCGCCTCTGATATGCCGTTGTGCCTTGTTTTCATCGAGTATTTTTCTAACATCTTTATAAAGAGAAGGGCTGATTGTTTTAAGGCGCATTGTAACATCGGTGTGAACCGTCGATTTTGAAATTCCAAATTGTTTTGCGGCATTTCTCACAGTCGAATTATTGTTAATTATAAATTCGCCTAATTCAACTGCTCTGTCTTCTACAATTGTTTTCATATTTCGCCTCCAATTTAATTTTTCTTATGCTAATGTATATTCACTTATAAATTAATTATTCATTAAAGTATTGACTTTTAATTAAAAATATAATAATATAAAATAAATATACTATTATAAAATAAGGAGGAAAGTAAAATGCCGGAATTTAAGTATGAAATAGTTGATACTCTTGGTGTGCTTTCAGAAACACCAAAGGGATGGACTAAAGAGCTTAACAAAATCAGCTGGAACGATCGTGCTCCTAAGTACGATATTCGTGAGTGGTCACCCCAGCACGAGAAAATGGGCAAGGGCGTTACTTTGTCTGATGAAGAGGCTGCACAGTTAAAGGTACTTTTGAACGAAGACAAAAATCTTTAATCGGGCTTCAAACATGGGCCTCTTTTTAGAGGCCCGGTTGGTTCATTATTTATTCGGAACAATATTGAGGTAAAACCATGGCTAAAGTTTCTTCAAAAAGAAACAAAAATCAAAAAAAAGGTTTAAGCACTCGCAAAACCGTTGTTTTAGGAGTTTTACTCACAATGGCAATTACGATTATTGCCGTTGTTCTTTATGTTTTTATTTATTCATTTTCGTATGTCCACGGTGATTTGAAAATCGATCTTAAGCAATACCGTTATTCACAAAACCAAACATCGTTTATTTATGCGTATAATTCAAAAGGAGACCCTGTTGAAGTTGCAAGACTTTACGGTACTATAAATCGTGTTTGGGTTGATAAAGAAGACACCAATCCCTATATAGCAAAATGCTATGTCGGGTTAGAAGATAAAAGATTTTACGAGCACAAGGGCGTTGACTGGACGAGAACAATTGCCGCAGTTGTAAAGTACGGCGGCTCACAGGGCGGATCAACATTAACTCAGCAATTAATTAAGAACTTGACTGAAGAGGACGAAGTTACCTTTGTTCGTAAGTATAAAGAAATATTAAATGCTCTCAATTTGGAGAGATATTATTCAAAGGAAGACATTTTAGAAGCATATCTTAATACTGTGTATTTGAGCCATGGCTGTTACGGTGTTAAAACTGCGTCTGAAACATATTTCGGCAAAGAAATTTCCGAGTGTAATCTCGCAGAGAGTGCCGCACTTGCCGCAATTACACAGTTTCCTTCTAAATATGATCCGATTTTAAATCCTGATAGTAATAAGGAAAGGCGTAATTATTGCCTTAAGCTAATGCTTGACCAGGATTTGATTACAAAAGAGGAATATGAGGAAGCTATTAATTACGATATCAAATTCCAACTCAATAAAAAAACCGAAAGCGTCAACAATGTCGCTTACAGTTATTATACCGATGCTGTAATTAATCAGGTAGAAAATGACCTAATGGCAAAATACGGCTACACAGCAAAAACTGCGTCAGACAAAATTAATTACGGCGGTTTAAAGATTTATTCTGCGGTTAATCCGAAAGTCCAAAAAGCAATGGACAGTATTTTCGCTAACCGCGACTATGTTGCAGACGGTACCGTTCAAGCTTCTATGACGATTCTTGCCTATGACGGCAGAGTAGTCGGAATTGAAGGCGGTATCGGAAAGAAGAAGGGCAAGAGAGAATTGAACCGTGCTACCGATTCACCGCGTCAGCCGGGTTCAACGATTAAGCCTATTTCTGTTTACGGTCCCGCTATAGACACCAACGCTGCATATTGGTCTAAAACCTATGCGAACAGCGCAAGCCAAACCGTAAACGGTGAACCGTGGCCTAAGAACCAAGGAGGTATGGGCGGCGGCGAAATGGTAACTTTACAGTACGGTCTTGCCCAATCTTATAATACTATTTCCGCAAGAGTGCTTGCCGATGTAGGACTTCATACCTCTTATTCATATTTGTCTAAAAGATTTATGCTAAAGCATCTTGAGCCTAACGCAGATGAAAGCTATTCACCTCTTGCTACAGGTTCTTTAACACATGGTGTAACAACACTTGAGATGGCTGCCGCTTTTCAGGCGTACGGCAATGGCGGCAAGTATAATGAGCCGTATTTCTACTATAAAGTAGAAGATGCTTCGGGCAATGTAATTCTTGATAAAGCCGACCATGATTCGCACAAAGCTGTTGAACCGGCAACTGCTGAAATTATGAATCATCTGCTTCAAACTGTTATGACTATGGGTACCGGTACGCCTTATAATGTAGATGGTCAGATAACCTTCGGTAAAACAGGTACAACCGATGAGGATAAAGACAGATGGTTTGTTGGCGGCACTCCTTACTATGTAGGTGCCGTTTGGTACGGATATGATATTCCTGCCGAAATCTATAATGTATGGAATAACCCTGCAGGTAATTTGTTTAAATATGTTATGGATAAAGTGCATGCAAATTTAGGTTATAAGGAATTTCCGACGGCTCCATCAGGCGTTACCGATGCCTATTACTGCACTAATTCAGGTCTGCTTGGCAGCAACGGTTGCCCAACTGAATTAGGTTGGTTCAGAAGCGATAATATGCCTTCTTATTGTTATGGACACGCGGCGCCTAAATCTAACGATAGCGGCGGTTCTAAAGGTGATAAAAAGAGCGGTGATTCCGATTCTTCTTCATCATCCGATTCAACGGATTCAACACAAGCTTCGGATTCATCTTCATCCGATGAAAACACGACTCCCGAGAGTGAATCTCCGGCTCCTGAAAGCGAAGGCGAAGAATAAGAAAAGACACTTCGGACAGTTAATTCTGTCCGAAGTTTTACGGTGAAATGACAAGGTTTTATTTAATCAGACACTGCGAAGCAGTGGGAAACAAGGAAAGAATATTTCAAGGCACCTTTGACGGTGATGTATCTCAATTAGGCAAACTGCAGTTAGATTATCTTTCTCTAAGAATGAGGAATGAGCCGGTTGATTATATATATTCAAGCTCAAGAAAGCGCGCTTTGGCAACCGCCGAGGCGATTAACCGTTATAAGAATTTGGATATAATTGTTGATGATTCGGTTATTGAAATAAATGCCGGTGAATGGGAAGGAAAGCAGTTTTCCGATTTTCCAGTGCTATATCCGGAGGAAAGCCGCTTGTGGGATAATCAGCCTCATAAATTCATCGCACCAAACGGTGAAAAAATGGTTGATGTTTATAAAAGAATGGTTAATTTCGTCAAAGAAAAAAGCGTCGAGCATAAGAACAAAAGCGTTGTTATTGCATCCCATGGCTGCGCAATTAGAAATCTTATGTGCTGGGTAAAGCGTAAGCCTTTTGAGGAACTTAACGATATTATGTGGTATGCAAATACCTCTGTGAATATTTTTGAGGTCGATGAATTACTAAAACCTCATCTGATAATTGAAAATGACATTTCTCACTTGCCTGAAGAGATGAGAAAGGTGTCGAAACAAAATTGGTCTAACGGAGATTAATGTGATTATTTTAGCTATAGATTACGGCGAAAAAAGAACAGGCATAGCAGTTTGTGACAAAAACGAAGTGCTTGCTTCTCCATTATTTACGATCGAAGAGGATTATGTACCAAAACTTATTGAAAAAATATCAAAAGTAGCTAAAGAGTATAGTCCTGAACTGATTGTTGTAGGTAAGCCGGTTAATATGGATGGCAGCGAGGGGAAAAGAGCAGAAAAATGCTGTGATTTTGCGGCATTGCTTTCCAAAGCTGTTGATATTAAGTGCGAAATGTTTGACGAAAGAATGACAACCGTTATCGCTCATAAATCTCTAAATGTAACTAATACCAGAGGCAAAAAGCGTAAAAGCGTAGTTGATGCTTTGAGCGCTCAGATTATTTTGCAGGATTATATTGATTCGAGAAAAAAATAATTTTTATATTGATTTTTTTTCGCTGATATTATATAATTATTTAGCACTTGCCGGTGTGATGGAATTGGCAGACGTGCTGGACTCAAAATCCAGTG